>DATHTS010000183.1:0-6476 GCA_035462935.1 Pyrinomonadaceae bacterium | reverse complement strand
TAGCCGACAACGGAAAAATAAATTTGAGCGATGATGTCAACAAATATCTCAAAGGCGTGACGGTCCCGAATACTTTCCCGCAGCCGGTTACTTTTGCCAACCTGCTGACGCACACATCCGGGCTTGATGAAATAAGCCCGGGCAGACGAACGAGCAGCGAAGCGGAAGTTATTCCGCTAGGCGCGTTTCTCAAAACCAGAATCGTTCGTCATTTGCCGCCCGGCGAGATTATCAGCTACAGCACCTATAACAGCGCGCTCGCCGGTCACATCGTCGAGCAAATCACCGAGACGCCTTTTAAGATTTACTTGCAAAAAAACGTTTTCGAGCCTTTGGGAATGAATCACACGACGATTACAGCAGTCAAAGATGAATACAAACAGGATTTGGCGACGGGCTATGAATATTCAGAAAACAAATATCAAAAACTTCCGTTTCAATGGTTTCACACTTATCCGGCGTCCGACGTAAACAGTACGGCAACCGACATGGCGCGTTTTATGATTGCCAATTTGCAGGGCGGCGCGATTGACGGGAAAAGAATTTTGAGCGAGCCGTTGATGCGCGAGATGCACAAGTCGCAGTTTAGAAATCACCCGCGCGTTCCGGGCTGGGGTTACGGTTTCTACGAACTTGAGCAAAATAATTTAAAACTCATCGAACACGGCGGCAGTATGGACGACGGTTATTCGGCTCTCTTGGCGCTTGTGCCGGAGAAAAACTTGGGAGTTTTTGTCGCTGCGAATACGGAAGGCGGCGCATTCGGTCTGGGCGGCGCAGCGAAAGACGCCGTTTTGAATCACTATTTCCCGATGAAATCAAAACCGGAATTACCGAAAACACTGAATCTTTCGCCCGACACGCTGAAAAAATTCGAGGGAAGTTATCGTTCGATTATGTATTGCCATTCCTGTCCGCCGAACACTTCTTATGTTCCCGAACAGTTTGAAGTAAAAGTCAATGCCGATGGAACGCTTTCGGCTTTCGGCGTCCGCTGGAAACAAATCGAGCCGCTGCTTTTTACCGCCGCCGAAGGCGCGCGAGCCGGGCAGGCTCTTTTGGGCTTTAAGGAAAACAAACAGGGCGAGATTGCGTATATGTTTCAGCCGAGTTATATGGTGGCTGAGAAAGTCTTACCATAATCGGCAGAAAATTCAAAAATAAAGATAAAGGAAACAATATGAAAAAAATAACATTGATGCTTTTTACCGTTCTAATTTTGTGCGCAGGACACGCCGTCGCTCAAACGACACTTTCCGAAGCCGATAAAACCGGAATCAAAGAAACCGCGCTCGATTACGCCGAGGGCTGGTATGAAGGCAATGCAGAACGGATGGAACGCGCCCTGCATCCCGATTTAGCCAAGCGTATAGCGCGAAAAGACGATAAGGGCAACAGCCGTCTCGAAAATATGAGCGCGATGACTCTCGTTCAGGTTACGCGGCGCGGTTTCGGCAAGCAGACGCCGAAAGAGCAGCAGCAAAAGGACGTAACAATTCTCGACGCGATGGAAAACTCGGCAGTCGTCAAATTGGTGATGCGCGATTGGGTTGATTATATGCAGATGGCTAAGATCAACAATCGTTGGGTGATTGTCAATGTTTTGTGGGAAATGAAGCCGCAGAAAAGTTGAAAGCGCCGGGTTTTTGTAGGTCGGGAGTGAACTCTAACCGGCTGCCGATTAGGAAAATCGCAGGTATTACGTTTTTATTGCCGAGAGGTTATAATACCGAATCGAATGGCAGGCTTTTCACAAATCACAATTTCAAAATTCTGGCTTCTTCTCGCTGTTTTGATTTTCGGCGGGGTCTTTATCAATTGGTTTGAACAGCGCGGCGAGGCTGAAACTTCCCGCAAGCCTTTGACGGAATTGCCGCAGACTCTCGGCGAGTGGCGGCAGAAGGGAAGTGAGATTCGCTTTTCCGAGCAAACCGAAAGCGTTCTCGGCACAAGCGATTACACGATGCGCGAATACGTTTCTCCCGAAGGCAGGCTCGCCAATCTTTACATAGGTTATTACGCTTCGCAGCGCACCGGGGCGACTTATCACAGCCCGCAAAATTGTCTGCCCGGTTCGGGCTGGGTGATGAAAGAACCCGAAATTATTGAAATCAAAACGCCTTCCGGCAAAATTTTCACCGCTAACCGCTACCGTCTGGAAAACGGCGTTTACAACGAGATAATGATCTACTGGTATCAAGGTCGCGGACGAAGCGTGGCAAGCGAATACCGTGATAAAATCAACACAGTTTGGGACAGCGTTCTTCGTCGTCGCTCAGATGGCGCGATGGTGCGCGTGATGACTTCCGTTGGAAAAAACGAGGCGGAAGCGACCCGATCATCGGTTGATTTGTCAGCAAAGATTGCCGATAAAATTTCGGATTTCGTGCCTGAATAGCGCAGGCGGAGAATATTTATAACATTCCTGAAAACCTTATGAATACTTGTTATTTTCAGCGATAAAAAACGACTTTTTCGGTTTTGTCCGTCTGCTCGGAAAGTTTAGCTAATTCCTTTCGCAGGTTCTCGATCATACTTCGGATTTCAAGATTTTTGCTGTCCGCTTCCTAGACTTGGCGGTTTAATTCGAGGGGTTTTCCATGCTTTTGACGGCGTTTTGCCGTTCGCCGAAAACGAGCCGGATTCTTGATTGGGCGAAATAACCATCAGCGGCATCGCTTTTGGCTTCATTGTTGCGCGGGTCTTCTTCCATTGTTTGATTAGGGTTTTCTTATAAAAAATTTCTTTTGTATATCGCGTAGCGATTATTTGAATTTAGCCGTGTAATTTATTGCACGGGCAAGATTCGCCGGCAGCCGTTTTGTCGCGTTAGCAACAACTGATTCAAATCTTCTTTTTCAATTGTCGCTGACGCGACAAAAAACTTTTCGTTTCCGCACCGTGCAATAAATTACACAGCTAAATTCTTTTCGTCGCTAACGCGACAATTAAGGAATTTATTTTTTATAAGAAAACCCTGATTGTTTGATTGAAAATTTGCTTTTTTTGTTTATCTTACTTGCATAAATTTCAGTTTTTCAGTAACTTAAAATTCCATTTCCCGATTCGCAGGAAAATAAAGTGTTTCATTTGTGAAACAGTATTTCACAAATGCCTTCTTTTGTGCTACACTTCTCATTGTCTTGTAATGAAATTACACACAAAAGGAGTTTATTAAATGAGTGGAGAAGCAGTTAAAATGAGTATGGATAAAGGAAAAGCTATTGAATCGGCTTTATCGCAGATTGAGAAAAAATTCGGCAAAGGCTCGATTATGAAAATGGGCGAGCGTCCGGTCGAAGATATTCGGGCAATCTCGACCAACTGTTTGAGTTTGGACGCGGCAATCGGCATCGGCGGCGTGCCGCGCGGTCGCATTGTCGAAATTTACGGTCCCGAAAGTTCGGGAAAAACCACGCTCGCCCTGCAAGTCGTCGCGCAGGCGCAGAAGGCGGGCGGAATCGCCGCATATATTGACGCGGAACACGCGATGGACCCGGAATACGCGGGAAATCTCGGCGTTGATATAGATGAACTCTTGATTTCGCAGCCGGATTCGGGCGAGCAGGCGCTGGAAATCGCTGAAACTCTCGTGCGGTCGAACAGCGTTGACGTAATCGTGATTGACTCGGTTGCCGCGCTCGTGCCGCGCGCCGAAATAGACGGTGAAATGGGCGATTCGCTGCCGGGTTTGCAGGCGCGTCTGATGTCGCAGGCATTGCGCAAATTGACGGCAATCGTGGCAAGCTCGCGGACTTGTTTTATTTTCATCAACCAACTGCGCGAAAAGATCGGCGTTTTCTTCGGTTCGCCGGAAACGACGACGGGCGGAAAAGCTCTGAAGTATTACGCCAGCGTGCGGCTCGATATTCGCCGCATCGGGGCGATTAAAGAAGGCGATAAAATAGTCGGCAATCGCACGAGAGTTAAAGTCGTGAAAAACAAGGTCGCGCCGCCGTTTCACGAATGCGAATTCGACATAATGTATGGCGAAGGCATTTCGCGCGAAGGCGATTTGCTCGATTTGGCAGTGGCTCACAACGTGGTCGAAAAAAGCGGCGCGTGGTTTTCCTACAGCGGCGAACGCCTCGGACAGGGACGCGAAAACGTCAAGAATATGCTCAAGGAAAATACCGAAATGCTTGGACGAATCGAGCAGGACTTAAAAGAAAAACTGGGTTTGGCTGAGCCGAAAGCTAAAGCGGGAGCGGCTGCCGAAGAATAAAAATAGTTTCGGGCAGGTATTTAGCCTGCCCGGAAAATCTTTGAAAATTATTGTCGAAAGATTAAAACTTGTGAATAAAACGCAATTTGTCATTTGAATTTCTCCTCAAATCTCTTTCAATTATTGCGGCGGTTTGATAGCGATATTGGCATTTCGAATTACCGTGTTTGACTGCTTTTTCAGAGTTTCTTCATCAGGAATCCCCGGAATCGGCGGAGTTCCTTTAGGCATCGGAGTTTTGCCGATTTTGCTCGGGTCAATACCCGGTATTGGCGTTGCGCCTTTTTGAGGAGCATTCATATTGATATTGCTCGGGTCAATACCCGGTATTGAATTACCCGTGTAAGGTACGGGGCTGGTTGAAAATTCCGGCGGAATGTTTGTTTGATTTTTTGCCGCGTTTGCATTAGCGGTATTCGGCGTTTCAGCCGATTGGCAAGCCAGATTTATTGTTATCAAAGCGCAAAATAAGACGAATAAAAAATTTCTTAACATAAAATTCCTCAATAATTTAATTTAAATAAGCTGTGCCGGCTCGAAGGTTGCGTTTTCGGAGGGCGAAAACGGCGATCAAACCGGCACGGGCAGGTATCAAACGGACTTCGGAAGGTATTAGCAGCCGAATTGGGCAAAACAGCTGCTACACAGTAATTATAGTTTTCATACAGGTAATGTCAATACCCTTGACAAATTTTTTTAATGGAATTTGTATATTTGCCGGGCGATTTGACATCATTCCACGGGTTATTTACACTAATTCACTTGCTCAGGAAAAATGAGCAAAGACCAAACGGCTTGGTAGCTCAGTTGGTAGAGCAGCGGACTGAAAATCCGCGTGTCGGCAGTTCGATTCTGTCCCAAGCCACTTTATTTTCAATAATTTAAGGCATCTGTAAGGATGCCCTTTTTGCGTTTAGTGTGTCGTTGGTGTGTCAAAAGGTATTTTTATTCATTTAAAGGTAAATTAACCTTAATAAAAATATGATGGATATAGATTTTAATAGTATAGAAAACTTAAAAGAAAACAACTTTACAGGCTTCTTTCCAATATCTCATTTACAGGAAACAAGATGTAAGGATGTTGCAAAAATTCGCGGCATATATTTCGTTTTACATTTACTTAATACTAAACCTTCATTTCTTGAAAATAGTATTGGTGGTCATTACAAAGGCAGGAATCCGACGGTTAATCTCGAAAAATTGAATATGAAATGGGTTAAGGGTGTAAAGGTAATTTATATAGGAAAAACCGGCGGAGAAAATAGTAAAGAAAGCCTTAAAAGCCGAATATGGTGCTATATGAGATTTGGACAAGGAAATCCAACTGCTCATTGGGGCGGACGGTATATTTGGCAAATCTATGATTCGAATTTATTGCAAATTTGCTGGAAGCCAATACCAAACGAAAATCCAAGAGATATTGAGAAAAATCTTATTGAAAAGTTTGAAAATCAATTTGGGCAGCTTCCTTTTGCTAATCTTCAACATTAGAGACCTTAAAAAATGAAAATTCAATTTTTGAATTTACGGATTTTTAATTAAATAAATTTCAATCGAAATGAATTCGACAACAGTATTCGCCCATTTTTGAGACGGATTAAGCAGGTTTTGGGATAAATCAAGACAAGGTTTAGATATTACGGGATAAAACAGTTTGAATTCCCCACCATATTCTTTCAAGTGCTCGCCGAAAAAAAGTTTTTTCAGTAGGCTTAAATGCGGGGTCGGGGTTATGACAAATTGTGAACAGTTCCCTTAGTTCATCTCTAATATCAGCCTTTAATGTATTGTTTGATATTTTCTTATTTATTAAAACACCATCTTTATAGATACAGATTTCAGAGTGCGGATACATACAAGGAATAGGCGAGTGCTCAATCTCAAATTTAATTGTAACTTTTGTTCCATTACCTAATTCTGAATCAAAGGTATATCCATTAACTATTTCTACTCTTGCCTGCATAACTCCATAATCAAAACGGTGTTGCAAGTCAATAGGATTATATAGAACATCAGTTGAATACTCGCAAAGAGATGAGCGATTGACAGAAATATTGTAGGGAGGTTGAAAGTGTTGCCCAATGGATGCGGTGCTTACACGACCATCAAATATATGTTCAGGTTTAATCCACCTATACAAATACAAATCCTTAGAAAAGTCTGGAATTTTCTTTTTCTTGTTAGTGTGTAAGCGTTTTGGGATTTTTAATTGTTCACACGTTAGCATTTCTGTAAGCGCTAATTATTTCTT
>DATHTS010000182.1:0-1899 GCA_035462935.1 Pyrinomonadaceae bacterium | reverse complement strand
GCTCCATTTGGGCGAGTTCCGCCATCACGAAATTTTGCTCTTCGGCGGTCATATGTTTTCTCGCAAGGTCGAAAGCGCAACCCGACGTATGCGGCGGCAAACTGCCCGGACCGCGCACGACGAATGAGTTTGGATTTACTCTGTTCAAGCTGATTTGATAATCCATCGAGCGCGAAAGCGAGGTCAGGCGCAGCGGGCGATTAAACTTAGCGTGATACGCTTTTGCCAGACGTTCCAGAATCGGTCTGGCTCGCGGGTGAAACATTCTCAAAAGGCGAATCCGCATCTGCTTGCGGTGGCTCGGATTGTTCAGGTCATATTTTTCGCCCGCGAAATTGTTGGCAAGCTGCTGCAAAGTATTGTATTTCGCTGAGCCCGGCGTAATCGGCGCACTCGGGGCGGCAAAATTGAATGAGGTAAATTCCGCTTCGCTGGCGCTTCCGCCGACCTCGACGATGTAGCTTTCCGTAGCCATCGGCAATTCGACTAATTCTCCGCTCAATCTTTTTTGCGCTAATTCGGCAAAATCCATCGGCTGTTGATAACCTTTACGCAGCATTTCGCCGAGTTTAGCCTTTTGTTTGATAACGCCGTCGCCGAAAAGCTCGCGCGGCACCTGCGTTCCGGGCGGATCGTTGCCGGTCGGCGAACTGCGCGCCGCGAGCGCCTTGGCTTTTTGCTGCTGCCAGAACTCAACGCTGACTTTTAAATCCGTCGCCGTTTCCTTTCCGGCGGAATCGCTGGAAACGGTAATATCCTGCAGGTCTGCGGCTTCAACATCTTCTTCCTGCACTTCCCAATACTGCACCAATTCCTGCAAATCTTCGGGACTCTGACCGCCGAACGGGTCTCTCACGCGAATCGGAATCACAGCGGCTGTGTTGATTTTCGGAGGCGTTTTGCCTTTGCTCGTTTTCGGTTGATTTTCGTAGCGGCTGGCGATAAAGACTCCAATCAACGCGACGAAAATAATGAAAAAAGCCGAACCGACGGCGAGTATCAAAACCATCGGAGGAGCGTTCGATTTGGGATTTGGGATTTGGGATTTGGGATTTGCCGACGGCGTTTCGATACTTGGTTTTTGGCTTGCAGTTTCAGATTGCCGACTGCCGCTGGCGACTGACGCCGTTTCTTTTTGACCGAACTCAACCCGAACTTTTGTTTCGCTGCCGAGCGTTAAAACATCGTCGTCAAGCAGTCTTTCGGGATTTGCGCCGAGCTTTTGCCCGTTGAGAAAAGTTCCGTTGAGCGAGTTTTCGTCAACGACGTAAACAATTTCGCCGTCGCGGAAAATAGTCGTATTTACGCGCGATAAACCGGTATCATCGAGCGCAACGGTTGCCGCGCCGGTGCGCCCGAGACTCAGTTCATCTTCGAGCGAAACGGTTCGGCTTTTCCCCGCAGTTTCGATATAGAGGGTGACTTTTTGCATCTGCCTTGTAAATTGTTGGCGAAATGAAGGAAATTTTCAAGCGAAAGGGTTGAAATTTATTAAATTCCCGCTCTTCATAAAATTCAGGTTTAGTCCAAAAACTAACAAAAAATAGATTTTTTACGATGAGATTAATGAAACCGCTAAGAAGCGCGAAATCTTTACTAAATTTATTGACTTTTTTCGCGCTGCTTCGTGTGATTTAGTGGTTCTGACTTGTTAATCCCGATTTTTGTGTAAAGCCCGCCTTTTATAATTTCAGATCTTTTTTCAATTCTTTCGCGCTTGCCGGTTTGTTAAAAATCGAATCGGAAACGGATTTGTTATATTCGACTGTTTCGTAATTGATGCGCGAAGTGTGCCTGCCGTTTGTGTAGTGGTCAATAATAAAAGGCGTCTTGATTCCGCTAATATCAACAAACTGCGCGTAGCGGTCTTCTTCGGCGATTTCCTCGCTGTCGGAATTT
>DATHTS010000181.1:0-2534 GCA_035462935.1 Pyrinomonadaceae bacterium | reverse complement strand
CTGCGTGCGGTCATAGAACGGAACTATCACAACCCCTGCGGGAAGCCCGGGCTGGATTTCCTCAATTTTCTGTTTGACCGCTTCGATAACGTCCCGCGCGCTCACGCCGTAGCGCATAATCACCACGCCGCCGACCGCTTCTTTGCCGTTTTTATCGAGAGAGCCGGTGCGAAAAGCGTTTCCGAGCTTTACCTGCGCGACGTTTTTAACGTAAATCGGCGTTCCGCCCGACGAGCCGATGACGATGTTTTCGACATCGGAAATTGATTCCACTAAGCCGATGCCGCGCACGACCGCCCATTCTCCGGCTTGCTCGACGACGTTGCCGCCGACGTTATTGTTCGATTTTCCGACTGCCTCGGTAACTGTCGAAAGCGGAATGCTGTAGGCGCGCAGTTTGTTCGGATCAACGTCAATCTGATACTGCTGGACAAAACCGCCGACTGTTGCGACTTCCGCCACGCCGGGAACGGAATTGAGCTGATAACGCACGAACCAATCCTGTAAGGTGCGCAAATCTCGCAAATTCATCGAATCCGATTCGAGCGTATACCAGAAAACCTGCCCGACACCGGTTGCGTCGGGTCCGAGCGTCGGCGTCACGCCTTCGGGCAGTTGTTTTTGCACCAGATTAAGCCGTTCCAGAATCCGCGTTCGCGCCCAATATAAATCAACGTCGTCTTCAAAAATGACGTTGATCATCGAAAAGCTAAACGCCGAACTCGCCCTGACGGTGCGCACGCCCGGAAGTCCCTGTAAATTGGTAACTAAAGGATAAGTTACCTGATCCTCGACCTCCTGCGGCGAGCGTCCCGCCCAATCCGTAAAAACGATCACCTGATTGTCGGAAAGGTCGGGAATCGCGTCAATCGGCGTTTTGAGCAAAGCCCAATAACCCCACGCCGCCAAACCGATATACAGCGCGATGATGATAATGCGATTCTTGAGCGACCATTCGATAAGCGAATTAATCATAAAAGCTGTTTAATTTGCCCGCGAAATACGCGAATTACACGAAAGAAAAACCAAAAAAATTATTTCTTTTTTCGTTTATTTCGCGTGTTTCGCGGGCAAATCAATTGTCCTGTAAAAACTTCAATCGGAAACAATCACCTTGCCCCGCAGCATATCCATTCCGCAGGTAAAGCCGAGTTCACCTTCTTCCTGCGGCGTAAATTCAACCAAAACGGTTTCGCCGACTGGCAAATCCTTTTTGATATTCAGTTTCGGAAAAACGAGTTCCTCGCCGCAGTTTTCCTCGTCTTCGCGGAAAAAGGCGAGCTTTACGGGCTTTCCTTTCTTCACTTCGATTGATTTCGGCTCGTAACCGCGTTTGGAAACGGTAATCTTGACTGGCTCGCCCGATTCGGGCGCTTTAACAGTCTTATCGGCGGATTGATCGCTTTCAGCCTTTTCCGTCGGCGCGGAACTGCAAGCCAAAAGCAACCCCGCGCTCAAACAAAAAGAAATAATCATCAGCATTTTGCGTAATCTTTTCATTTTTCACCTCTATATTTTTACTGCGCGACAATCGGCAGCATCGCTTTGCCTTTTCCAGCCGTGCCCTCGTATGTAACTTGTGTTTGCCATTCGCCAGCCATTTGCAGATTGACCGTGCCTTTATAAACGCCCGGCTTGCCCGAAGTAGTAATCGTCGCCGCGTCGTTCATCACCGGCATCGTTCCCATCGCGGGCATATGGAAATTTACCGCCACCGCGTCCATTTCCACCGGATTGCCGGAAGCGTCTGTAAAGGTAATCGTGAATTCATTTTTCCCGTCGCGGATAACGCCGTCCGGGGTTAAAAGGGCAATCTTTAAATTGTTCGCAGTCGTTTCTTTAACGACTTTGCCCGACGCTGCTGTAGAATCGCCGCCGGAATTGCAGGCGGCAAGAAAAACGGAAAATGCGACTAAAATCAAAGTAAAAGTTAGTTTTTTCATATTCTGCTCCTTGTTTTTTAAAATTAGATATAGACGGACTCCCGCCCGTGAAAACACACTGCTGCTATGCCCAATTCGCCGCTGATTTCCGTAGAAACAGCGAAAAAAAGGCACACTACGGCTGTGTCTCTTTAAATTCTAAATGCGTGGTGTTGGATAAAAAGGGAAGTGTTTTGATGTGTAAAGGAAATTTCGGAAAAATCCGATTTTGAAATTTTCGTTGTCGAAGCAGGCGAAAGTTTCAGCGTGTGAAGATAAAGCGCCGCGACAACCAATGTCGAAAACTGCGGAATTTGAACGGTTGAAGCGGTCGTGCCGGAATGCTCGCAAAAAAGCGTCCCGCACAATTTCGCCATATATTTTTCCTTTTCGTTTGCCCGACCGAGCGCGTTGCGCTTGCAGCATTTCATCTGCTTGCCCATCGCGCATTCCTTCTCGCCCGATTTAAGCGGAGCTCCGGCAAACACGCCGGAAGCGAGCGTGATGAGTAATAATAAGCTGTTGAGCCATCGGGTCATTACTGCAAAGATTACTAATACTTTTAAATGGTTGTCAAGAAATTAGGAAATTAATCTGTAAATCAAAATGGAT
>DATHTS010000180.1:0-2994 GCA_035462935.1 Pyrinomonadaceae bacterium | reverse complement strand
CTCCCTGGTTTTCACCAGAATATGCTCGCTTTCCTGAATTTTTGTGGCGAGGTCGATCTCGCTTTTATCCCGGTGCTCTTTGGTTCTCATTTCGCTGAGGGCTTTCTCGTAATTGACCTGCGAATAATGATCCGGGTTCATGCCCGAACCGAACGCCTGCCGGTTTACTTCCGCATTGGCTTTGAGAGCCATTAACTCCGAGATATTGCGGGCGACGAATAAATGATACTCAACCTGCTCTCTTTTTCCTTCTCTGACCTGGCGCTCTAAAATCGCCGCCTGTTCGATTAGCAGTTTTTGCTCCTGGTTAAGGACTTCCAAAAGTTTGTTTCTGCCTTCGCCCCGGAGCCTCCGCAGCCAGTTGGAAAACACCCCGAGCCGCGGGTCATAGTAATCGAATGACTGCTGGATTTTGCCCGCCAGAGCCGGGTCGGCGAACAGGAGTTCGCGCAAACCGGTATCAACCAGGGCAATGTCGGCGATTGCCCCGTTCCAGGCGACCGCCGCCATATCCGTTCTCCCCTCATTAAGATCCCGGTCAATCACCGCCTGACCGACTTCCTCGTCTGTCCACTGGTCATAAACGCCCGGGTATTTGCGCTTTTCACTTCTTCCGATATCTGCGAGATTGTTCATTTTCTATGGTAAATATTTTTTTATTCCCGCCGGGTCGTCATCGCTTGCTCCGCCCTTGAGCCGGTAATTGTCCTGCCGGTAATGATAATTTTCCCGCCGGACAAGTTGCCCGGGGCGGCTGCGAAAAGGCGGCGCCAGTTTTTTAAGCAGCGTTCCCAAGATAATCAACGCGATTCCTCCGATAATCCATTCCCAAGCCATAGCTAATCGTTTCGTTTTCTAACCATCACGGTATAACCGCCGCTGTTGTTTTTGTAATTGCCGGGGCGGTCAATCACCCGGAAAACCAAAACGCCGTCCGTTTCCGCCACTCCGCGGTAATATTTCCCGGCAAAGTAATGTTTGGAGGCGAGTGAATCAATGGCAAACTCCAGTCCGCCGACATTCTGCGCAAACGGGCTATCGACAAACGGGTCGTACCACCCGTACATCCCTTCCGGCTCGATGCAGGGGTAACCGTTCCCGACGTTCACCCTTCCGTCCGTTTGGATGTCAAATGATTCTCCCTCTTTTAGCTCAAACCGATTATACTCGTTAAAAGTGGCGATTCCCTTTTCGGAATTTGCCGGCACGAATAAAAACGCCACCTCGTTTTTCATTATAAAGCTGGAATTTTTGTTTCCGAGCGCCTGGCATGGTCTGCTCTGCGGCGGCTCAATCGTCCAGCAAGCTCCTTCCGGAAAGGTTTTCACGCAGTAGGGACGCAGCCGCATCGCTTCGGAAATTTTAGTGACATAGTATTGCTCCCTGGCTTGATCGTATATATACCCGCGCGACCGGAACAGTCCCAGGCAGACCACAATAACTCCGCAGAGAGTAATGATTGAACAAAGTTTCAGCCAGAACATAGCATCACCTTCCTGAATTGTCACTTTTTCACAAGGCTTCCCCAGGCTCGATTTACCGCTTCTTATTTTGTTTTATTTCTACTTTTTGTTTCTTTAATCTGGCAGATTACGTTTAGCTACAGGAGTCCAAACATAAAGCCGTCATCTTTTTACGCGCCGAGAAGAGTGTGCCTCTAAAAAATCTTTAATATTTCTCCAGCTTTGGCTTTAAGACAAAGCCAAAAACTGCTCAATACCAGCTTTAAGTTTGCTCAGTATTCATAGGAGAATCTCGGTTTTGTAGAAATATGTGCAAGATTATATAACCATTCGGGATTGGGTGTAAAGAACTTTTTTTAATGTAGCCAAAAATGTGACCAAAAATTTCGCATAAATAAAGCAACTATGCCGAAGCGTAGTTGCTGATGAAAAATAATATAATGCGTATTATCAGGCGAGAGTGCTTAAATAAAATTGGCGAATTTTCAAGTAACCGCAAAATGTAGTAGTTAAGCAGGGCAAAAGGTATAACTGAAAATTATTAAATTAGGGGAAAAATCGTTTTTTTATCTTTCATGCTTAATTCACAAGATATTGTAGTTTTATAAAACCATTTATGAATGTTTTTGAGGAAAGCCGTAAGACTTGTAATAATCTTACGGCTTTTTGTTTTGGTTAGGGCACGAGGAAAACCGACGAATTGAAAAAGTGAGGTAAATCTCGCCTACTAATTAACGCGACAATTTTAGGAGGCAACTATCATTTTCTTTCAAAAAAAAATATTTTCTGTTAGAATCCGAAAGAAATTCACTATTGAAGTTAGTTGGTTGAAGCTTGGTAAATGACTAAATCCCCGGAAATTACTAGTTTGTTGCTGGCTTGGAACAAAGGCGATGATTCTGCTCTTGCCAAGTTAATGCCATTGGTTGAAAGTGAACTGCACCGCATTGCCGCTCGATATATGCGGCGGGAAAATTCAGACCATACTTTGCAAACTACTGCGTTGGTCAACGAAGCTTATCTGAAACTGGTTAATCAACGAGAGGCTAATTTCCAAAATCGTGCTCACTTCTTTGCCCTTTCTGCCCAAATTATGCGGCGCATTTTGCTGGATCACGCCAAAAATCAGAAACGGTCCAAAAGAGGCAGCGGGGCAGAGCATCTGGATATTGCGGAAGTTGCGGTAGTTTCTCCCAAAATAAATGAAGATGTCATTGCCTTAGATTTAGCTCTCAAAAAATTAGAAGAATTTGATCCGATCAAAGCCAAAATCGTCGAAATACGTCATTTTGGTGGGTTGGAAGTTAAAGAGGTGGCAGAAGTTTTACATGTTTCGGAAATTACCGTGATGCGTCACTGGAGATTGGCAAAGGCTTGGCTGCGAAAAGAACTAGAAAAATAATTTGATAGTTCAAGGATTGGTTTGTCGCGTAATGATTTAGATGAAATATTCTGGTTACTTAGTATGAATCAAACAACCTGGCAAAAAATTGAAGAACTTTTTAATGCCGCACTGGAACTCCCTATAGGT
>DATHTS010000179.1:0-2215 GCA_035462935.1 Pyrinomonadaceae bacterium | reverse complement strand
GCTTTCAGCGCAGCGAATTTCTCCTTGAACACGGAATGGTTGATATGGTCGTTGACAGGCGCGAGTTGCGCGATACGATTATCCGACTGCTGGATTTTATGATGAACCCGGAAATATCGGAAAATTGAAAATGATTTTATTTCAGCGCAAAATTGAAGTATGTTAAGATAACTTTGGAGAAAGGTTATGGACGGCAACAATAATGAAAACTCAACTTTCGAAATGGAAACAAAGGAGAATTTCAACAAAATTCTCCAAGCCATCAATGAAATGCGGCAGGATGTTTCTCAAAGATTGGAAAAAATAGAAACCGAGCAAGTCGAAATCAGAAAGGAACAAATTGAGTTAAGGAAGCAGCAAGCCGAAACCAAAAAAGAATTTCAAGACTTTAAGAATTATGTTGAAGCTCAATTTGAAGCGATTCGTCAGGGACTTGTCAAAAATTACAACCAATTTGACCGGCTCGAATCGCAGATTGCGGAAAATCGAATGGTAATTTTCAGCACAAAGGCGATGCTCGGCGAATTAAACGAGAGGGTTTATCTGCTGACCAGATCAACCGAACAGGCGCTTAAATAATGAATGAACTTTAAAGAATCTCTCGAATACCTCTACGGTCTCGGCTACGAGCTTTCGGTCAAAAAATTCGGGCTGGAAAATACTGTCAAACTTCTCAAAGCCTTAAATAATCCCGAAAAAAAATATCTAAAAATCCAGGTTGCCGGAACAAACGGCAAAGGTTCGGTTTGCGCCTTTTTGGATTCGATCTGCGTTTCAGCCAAAATCAAAACCGGGCTTTATACTTCGCCGCATTTAATTTCCGTTACCGAAAGAATAAAAATCGAGAGCGAGGAAATCAGCGAAGAAGATTTTGCAAGACACGCCACTCTGGTTAAAGAATTGTCAGAAAATTTGGTTAAAAAAGGTGAGTTTGAAACCGTTCCAACATTTTTCGAGCAAGTTACGGCAATTGCTTTGAGCTACTTTGCGGAAAAAAAAATCGAATTGGCAATTTTGGAAACAGGCTTGGGCGGGCGTTTTGACGCGACGACCGCCGCGAATGCGGAAATTGTAGCGATTACGCCGATTGATTATGACCATCAGAATATTTTGGGAAATTCCTTGACGGAAATTGCTTCGGAAAAAGCGGCAATTATTCGACCTGATACAAAGGTTTTTGTTTCGCCGCAAAAGAAGGGAGCCGAAAATGTGATTCACGGAAAATGCCGCGAAACCGGCGTTGAGCCAATTTGGGCAATTCCCGATGTTAAACTGCTGGAAGATTTGGGCGGCGGTTTGCTTTATTTATCCTTTAAAACCAAGAGAGCAATTTACAAACCTGATTTTCGGATGCGCGGGAGACATCAATGGACAAATGCGACTTTGGCAATTTACATTGCCGAAAATCTGGAGGAATTTAATTTTAAGATTTCACCGGACGACATTATTCACGGCTTGGAAACCGCCGAACATAAAGGGCGTTTGGAATTTTATAAAAATATCCTTTTCGACGGAGCGCACAATATCGCGGGCGCGAAGGCATTAAAGGAATATCTCGATGAATTTATCGAACAACCGATTACGCTAATTTTCGGCTCAATGCAGGACAAAGATTTGTCGGAAATTGCTGAAATTCTTTTTCCAACAGCCGCAAATTTAATTTTAACTAAGCCGGATAATCCACGCTCGATGGATGCAAGTGAAATCCTGAAATTTCTGCCGCCAAGTTTTGATAAAAGCAAAGTTTTTTTGGCTGAAAATGTGAAAGAAGCATTAGAAAAAGCGCAGGAAATTTCTTCCGATAAAGAATTGATTTGCGTTACCGGCTCGCTTTATCTGGTTGGAGAAGCACAAAAAATTCTGAAAAATCAATCCGAAATTTGAAATTTGAAATTTGAAATCTAAAATAAAACTATGCAGAAACTAGTTTTAGTCAGACACGGGCAAAGTGATTGGAATAAGGAAAATCGTTTTACGGGATGGAAGGACGTTGATCTTTCGGAACTTGGGCGCGAAGAAGCGCGTCGGGCGGGCGAGATTTTGAAGCAGGAAGGCTTTACTTTTGACGAGGCTTACACCTCCGTTCTAAAACGCGCCATTCGAACGCTTTGGATTATTTTGGACGTGATGGATTTGATGTGGATTCCCGTTCATAAATCATGGCTTTTGAACGAGCGTCATTACGGCTCGCTTCAAGGCTTGAATAAAGCGGAAA
>DATHTS010000178.1:0-2094 GCA_035462935.1 Pyrinomonadaceae bacterium | reverse complement strand
ATTTCCGCGCTTCCTCCATCGCTACCGGGTCAAAAGCCCGAATCTTTGCGCCGCGAGACTGCATTTCCTTAATAATATCAATTGCCGGCGCTTCACGCATATCATCGGTTTCCGGTTTGAAGGAAAGACCGAGAACGGCGATTTGCTTGCCGTTAAAATCACCGATGAGTTTCTCTATTTTCGGGATCATCGCCTGTCGCTGATATTCATTGACTTCGATAACCGCATCAACAATTTTCGAGGACACGCCGAATTGCTTGGCGACCGTAGCAAGCGCGCGTGTATCTTTAGGAAAACAAGAGCCGCCGAATCCGGGACCGGGATGCAGGAACTTACTGCCGATGCGCTTATCCATCCCCATTCCGCGAGCTACATCGTGAACATCGCAGCCGATCTGGTCGCATAAATTAGCTACTTCGTTGATAAAGGAAATTTTAGTCGCCAGAAATGCGTTCGCCGCATATTTGATAAGCTCGGCGGCTTCCAGCGAGGTAATAACAATCGGCGTTTCTATTAGATAGAGCGGACGGTAAAGATCCTTCATAATGGCGATTGCATCCTCTTCGTTGCTCCCGATAACTACCCTGTCCGGGCGCATAAAATCTTGAATAGCCGCGCCTTCACGCAAAAATTCGGGATTGGAAGCCACGCCGAAACGGGTCTCGGTCTTCAAATTTTCCTGAACAAATTCCTTTAGCCATTTGCCGGTGCCGACGGGAACGGTTGATTTGGTAACCAAAACTTTATAGCCGTTCATCGCCTCGGCAACTTCTTTTGCCGCCGCCTGATAGTAGCTCATATCAGGCGAGCCGTCTTCTCTGGGCGGCGTCCCGACTGCGAGAAAAACAACTAAAGCCTGCTCAACGGCTGATTTTAGATCGGTTGTAAAATGAAGTCTCCCGGCTTTTGAGTTTTTATCAACGATTGTATCCAAACCCGGCTCGTAAATCGGTATAATTCCCCGGTTTAATTTCTCGATTTTTTCCTTGTCAACGTCAACACAAGTAACTTCAACACCAAATTCCGCAAAACAAGCTCCGGTAACTAAACCAACATAACCGGTGCCGATAACCGCAATATGCATAAATATAAAACCTTTAATTTAATACTTTTGTTAAATAATTCACAAAATTTTACAAAATGATGCGGGTCATATTTTGAAAACATGACCCGCAGGTTCTAACAAAATAAATTTAATCTAAATCACTAGCGAGTAGGACTAACAATCGTCTGACCCGGAATAATTTCAATTTCATTATCTTGAGTAAAGAAAATAGCTGCGCCGATTGCTCCGGCGGCGGCAATTAAAAGAGCGGCAAGCGCTCCGGCACCTATTCCGGCAATCGGAACCGGCGGAGCCGAACCCGGACGCAAACAGGGCTTGCAGCCTGTTTGTGAAGGATTACCTGCCGAGGCATCCGTTCCTGCGGCAACTTGTCTGTCCGTAGTTCCGCTTCTTAATGTAACCAAGCCCGACATTGTTTCAACGAAGGTTTGGGCGCATTTTAAATCATCCGCACAACCGATATCTACTGAAAATGTATTAGCCTGACCTGTGTCGGCAATTACGGTAGCATTTCTGGTTGTAAAGGTGGTGGCGATACCGGCTGCGTTGGAAACGCGGACTTTACCGGCGCTGAGCATACCGACGATGCTGTTCTCACTAAACTTTAAATTTAAGGTCGTGTCGGGAAGAAGTTCAACCCGTCCGTTTTTGCCTAAACTAACAATAGCGGACGAACCTGTTCCGGTAACGATCGTGCTGCCTGATACGACGGTTGAGTTGGAAACGGCTGTTTGACCATTAACCGTTACCTGACCGCTGACTGTAATTTCGCCTGTAATATCTTTTGTAGCGGCGAAAGCGACTGTTGAATAAACGCACCAAACAGCCACGGCAGTCAGTAACGTTATAGATTTTCGAATAATATTTTTGCCGAGCATTTGAAAAATTTCCTCCTATATCAATCCTAAAAGCTTCAAGAAAATCCCTTCTTCATTATACGAAATTATTTGCGCACTTCAAGAAGGGTTTTCACAATTATTGGTTGCGGCTCACAACAACACTGCCGCCGCCTAAAGTAATATTGTTAT
>DATHTS010000177.1:0-1910 GCA_035462935.1 Pyrinomonadaceae bacterium | reverse complement strand
TCTTTTGAGAGGCGTAGATCGTGCAGCAATCGAGCGCGGACAGGTCATAGCAAAACCGGGATCGATCACACCGCACACGAAATTCAAGGCGGAAGCATACGTTCTGACAAAAGAAGAAGGCGGACGACACACACCGTTTTTCACCGGCTACCGACCGCAGTTTTATTTCCGAACAACAGATGTCACGGGAGTAGCGAACTTGCCGCAGGGAGTAGAGATGGTAATGCCGGGCGATAACATTCAAATGGAAATAGAATTAATCGCACCGATAGCGATGGAAAAAGGATTAAGATTCGCCATCAGAGAAGGCGGCAGAACGGTTGGAGCGGGAACTGTGACAGAAATTGTTGAATAAGAATAGTCATTTGTTCGTTGTTTGTGGTTCGTTGAAAAGAAACGGCAACGAACTACGAACAAATGACAACGAACAGAAAGGTTAGAAGTTATGCCACGTGATAATGTTATTTTGCAGTGCACCGAATGTAAGGAGCGCAATTACGTAACGACAAAAAATAAGAAGAACACGCCCGATAGGCTGGAATTCAAGAAATATTGTCGTCGTTGCCGCTGCCATACATCGCATAGAGAAACTAAATAAGTGAAAATTCCAGATTCCGGATTTCAGATTCCAAATTTGAAACTTGGAATTTTGAATCTGGAATTTTTCATGTTTTTAGGGGTATGGTGTCAACGGTTAGCATGGAGGTCTCCAAAACCTTAGGTCCGGGTTCGAATCCTGGTACCCCTGCCATAAAATTTAAGGAGATAAAATAGTGTCAGAAGCAGTTGACACCTTGGACAAAAAAAATAAGGAAGGCGTTGGCGATTTTGTTCGCAAAACGCGAGAGGAATTAAATAAAACCTCGTTTCCTTCTTCCGATGATGTAAGAAACACGACTATTATCGTGATCATCTTCGTCATCTTTTTCGCGCTTTATTTGTTTGCGATTGATTTGGCGTGGGATTACGTTTTAGCCGGTTTGACCTGGTTAGTTAATCAGATTGCCGGTGTATAAGGGTTGAAAAATGAGGCAGTGGTATTTCATTCATACATATTCGGGACATGAAAATAAGGTGGTCGAGAGCCTGAACGCTCGCATCCGCGATATGCAGTTGGGCGACCAGATTACCGAAGTTTTGCTTCCGAAGGAAACGGTTGTCGAAATGCGCGGCAATAAGCGCATCGAAACGCAGAGAATGTTTTATCCGGGCTACGTTCTAGTCGAGGTTGAGTGCACCGAGCAGGGACGCATTCCCGACAACGTTTTTCACGCGATTAAATCAACTCCGAAAGTTACGGGCTTTTTGGGCGGAAAAAATCCGACGCCTTTGACGCAGCAGGAAGTTGACCAGATTGTTCACAACGTAGAGGTCGCGGCGGAAAAACCGAAGCCGAAATTTACATACGAAGTCGGCGAAGTCGTGCGCATCAAATCCGGTCCGTTTGCGAGTTTTACCGGTAAGGTTGAGGAAGTCAACGAAGAAAAAACTACTCTGAAAGTTACCGTTACGATTTTCGGTCGTTCAACGCCGGTCGAGCTTAGCTTTTTGGATGTAGAAAAAGTTACATTTGCTGAAGAGGAATGAATTTAATGGATAATTGAAAACGGAAAATGGAAAATAAAATCCATTATCCATTATTCATTATCCATTATCCATTGAACATTTATGGCTAAAAAGATTACAGGATATATTAAATTACAAATTCCGGCAGGAAAAGCGAATCCCGCTCCGCCGATTGGTCCGGCGCTCGGACAGCACGGCGTGAACATTATGGAGTTTTGTAAAGCGTTTAATGCAAGAACGCAAAATGACGACCCGGATATGAAAATTCCGGTCGTTATTACCGTTTTTGCCGACCGCTCTTTCACATTTGAAACGAAAACTCCGCCCGCGGCAGACCTTTTGCG
>DATHTS010000176.1:0-4625 GCA_035462935.1 Pyrinomonadaceae bacterium | reverse complement strand
ATACGAAACGAAATTTCATTCAGCCATTTCCTCGCTCTCGATATAAGAAACCAGCACCTTATCAATTCTCCTTCCGTCCAAATCCATAATTTCAAAACGCAGATTGTTGAACTCGATTACCTCGGCGACAGTCGGAATATGACCGGTTTGGGCGAGAATCAATCCGGCTAAGGTTTGGTAATCGCCTTTTTCATCCCTTTCTAATTTAACGGCGAAAAACTCGGCAAATTCATCAATTGGCAGGGAGGCGTCAACCAGCCACGAACCGTCGGCACGCTCGACAATCGGCGCGTTGGCGGGATTAAAATGCGCCGCCTCGCCCGTGATTGCTTCAAGAAAATCGTTGCTCGTTACTAAACCTTGTATCGCGCCGAACTCGTCAATTATCAAAGCCAGATGCCTTGACTTGCCTTTGAACAACTCCAGAACGTGAAACGCCGTGTCGGTTTCCGGCACAAACAGCGGCTCTTTCAGATAATCTTTCAACGTAGATTTCGGATTGACCAATTTGCCCGCCAGATATTCTTTGGCTTTGACGATGCCGATTAGATTATCAATCTCGTCCTGGCAAACCGGAAAGCGGGAAAATTGGCTGGTCGTAATTTCCTGGAAAATCTCCTGTTCGGATGAGTTTATATCGAGCCAAAAAATCTCGCGGCGCGGAGTCATCAAAACATTGACGCGGCGGTCGCCGAGCCGGAAAACGCGCCCGACGAATTCCTGCTCGGTTTTTTCAAAAACTCCGGCTTGCGTTCCTTGTTCGATCAAAACCTTAATTTCTTCTTCGGTAATAGGCGGATCGGTTGAAGGTTTTAAACGAAGTAATTTAAAGACGGTGGAAGATGAAAAACTAAGAAAACTTACAAATGGCGTTGCCAACCATGAAAGAAAACGCATCGGACGCGCTACGAGCAGAGCGACTCGTTCGGAATTATGCAAAGCCAATCTTTTCGGTACTAATTCGCCAATGATGAGCGAAAGATAAGTAATGGCTATAACAACGGCGGCAAGCCCGATTGCTTCTCCGTAACGTGCGAGCGCGGGGATTTGTTTGACTGAGGCGGCAATCTGCCCGGCGATGGTCGCCCCGCCGAAAGCGCCGGCGAGAATGCCGATGAGCGTGATGCCGATTTGCACGGTCGAAAGAAAACGGTCGGGATTGTTCGCCAATTCCAAAGCCGCCCGCGCCGATTCATCGCCGCTTCCCGCAAGATGCTGCAATCGTACTTTTCGTGACGAAACTACCGCTAATTCCGACATCGCAAAAATCCCGTTGGCGATAATCAGCAATAAAACCAGCAGAACCTCAAAAGCTATAATGCTCATATTTCAGTAATCAGATTTTACTGTAATATGAGCATTACTGCCAGATTGATTGATTTTCGAGTTTTCCTTAAATAAAAATCTCCGTTCTTCGCTGGGAAAAATTATGATTTTCAATCAAATCCAAAATCTTCGCGGCAATTTTCCTTCCGCCTTTATCGGAAGGCTCGATTTCATTAGCGTAATCGTCCTTTTCGTTGCAAATCAAACGCAAATCTAAAATCGGCAAGTTGTTGAGAATCGCTTGACGAATAATCGCGTCGTTAAAAACGGAAAGAGCCGTAACAGCTATTTTTTGAATTGTGGGCTCGGGAAAATTCGGAAAATAAATCGTGCAAACGGCGGTCGGCAGATTCAGCGATAAAACCTGTTTCAGCATTTCGCTGTAATTCCGTTCAAAGCTGCCGCATCTGACGGAAATCTCGTTCAAAACCTGCGCCGCTGAATTTGCAGGCATTTGAAGAACGTCTGTGTTCATCAGCGCATTATTTCCGCCGACGCTGACAACCAGATGAGTCGCATCTTTCGGAATTCCGAGAAGTTGACTCGAAACATTTTCGATGATACTTCCGTCAATCGCATTAAGCGTCGCCTGCGAATTATTCGGCAGCATTTCACGCAAATGCGTAACAACATCTTTGCCGCCTGCGCCGACATAAGATTTATTATCGAAAATCGAATCGCCAAGTAAAACAATGTGAGACATAAAACTAAAATTTTTTAGATTTCTTCGGGCAGTTCAACCCGTTTCGCATCGCGCCAGAGACGTTCCAAATCGTAGAAATCGCGCGAATCCTTATCAAAAATATGCACGATAAAATCGCCGTAATCCATCAAAATCCATTCGGCGGTGCGGTAGCCTTCGATTCGGACAGCCCGCACGTTTAATTGTTTTTTGAGCTGTTCTTCGATTTCGTCGGAAATTGCTTGCGCCTGTCGAGTATTCGCGCCGCTGAAAATCAGGAAAAATTCCGTAAAACTTGCGACTTCGCGCAAATCGAGCGCGACCATATTAAATGCCTTCTTCTCGCTCGCCAAATGCAAAGCGAGTTTTACCTCTTCGTCCAAATCGGCGAAAGGCGTGCGCGCTTCAACTACTTCGAGCGTTTTCACCGGCTCGTGCTGTAAAGTTTTTTCTTGTGTTGCTTCCATAATTTCATTTAACATTTATCATTTAACATTGAACATTTATCAGTTATTTCGTCGGGCTAAATGATTGTCAGTTAATAATTGGTGATAAATGATAATGACAAATATTTAATGTTTAATGATAAATGATAAATGCTCAATGTTAAATGTAAAGTTCGTATTTTTCGATATAACTTCCAACTTCACTCGGCACCGATTCGCGCCAACCGCTTTCATTCTCCTGAATTTTACGGCGAATCTCCGTCGCCGAAATGTCTAAATAAACGGCATCAGTAATAAAAATATTTTTTCCTTTTTCCTTTTTCCTTTTTCCTTTTTCCTTTCTTAAATCAATGATTCGATTTTTGATTTCTTCGGGAATGTGGTTGAAACCGATTGGATAGCCGGGACGCGAAACGACGATGATATTCGTCAGGATTAAAACTTTTTCCCATTCGCGCCAGGTGTTTATTTCCGTCCACGAATCCGCTCCGATCACGAAAAAAATCTCTGCATCGGGCAGTTCGGTTTTTAATTTCGTTTGCGTTTCAAAAGTAAAAGGTTTTTCCGGCGCGTTGAGTTCGATGGTCGAGATTTTTATTTTCGGCTCGTGATTTGTAGCCAGAGCCAGCATCGCATAGCGGCAAAACGGGGAAGTTACCTTTTTATCCATTTTGTGCGGGGCGCGAAAAGCGGGAATAAACCAGAATTCGTCCAACTCGAATAAATCGGTTATTTCTCGCGCAATTGTTAAATGTCCGCAGTGAATCGGGTCGAAGCTCCCGCCGTAGAATGCGATTTTTTTCATTATTCTAAAAGTTTGCGGAAATGCGCAATAATTTCAAGCAGAATCTCTTCAGGACAATCGGGATTTTCGACGAAAAACCGATAATCACCCAATTGATTGTTGACCGAAAACTTATGCCCGCGAAATTCAAATTCAAGCCACATTTCGATAACGCCGTCCGCAAGGAATTCGGTTATTTCAGCCCCTTCGAGCTTCTCGGTGTGTTCGTAAAACTCATCGAAAAAGACAACTTCGGGCATATCAACAAAATGCCTTGAGCCATCCTTAATTATTTCTTCCAGTTTATAACTCAACATCCGCGTTTTGATTCAAATCAATTTCAACTTCCTTTAACTCTCCCAGTCTATGCGAAACCGCAAAAACCAATTCTTTCACGCCGGTATTTGTAACCGATGAAATTTCAAAAAACTGCTTACCGTCCCGCTCGGCTCTTTCACGCAAACTTTCCAGTCTTTCCGGCTCGTCCAGCGCGTCAATTTTCGTGGCGACGACAATTTGCGGCGTATCGGCTAAATCCTGACTGTAATTTTCCAATTCGCGGTTGATGATTTCGTAATCTTCGACCGGATTTCTACCCGAAATCGAAGAAACGTCAACCAGATGCAAAATCAATTTTGTCCGCTCGACGTGGCGCAAAAATCTGTCGCCGAGTCCCGCGCCTTCCGACGCGCCTTCAATCAAGCCCGGAATATCCGCGACAACAAAAGTTCTGTAATCGCCTAAATCAACTACGCCCAGATTCGGTTCTAAAGTCGTAAAAGGATAGTCGGCGATTTTCGGTTTAGCGGCGGAAATGACGGAAATCAAAGTTGATTTTCCAGCATTCGGAAAACCGACCAAGCCGACATCGGCAATTAGTTTAAGTTCCAATTGCAGTTCGCGTTCTTCGCCCGGTCTGCCGTTGTAGTGATACCTTGGGGCGCGTCGGGTCGGCGTGGCGAAATGCTGGTTTCCCCAGCCGCCTTTGCCGCCTTTTGCCGCTAAGAAACGTTGTCCGGCTTCCGTAAAATCAAATAAAAGCTCGCCTGTTTCGACATCGAAAACCTGCGTTCCGACCGGAACTCTGACTAGCTCATCCGCACCGTCTTTACCGTGCCGATTCGAGCCTTCGCCGTGATGTCCGCGCTCGGCTTTGTGTTCGGGATTGTAGCGCAGATGCAGCAGCGTGTTTAAGCCCTCGTCCGACTCGATCCAGACATCGCCGCCGCGCCCGCCGTCGCCGCCCGAAGGTCCGCCGCGCGGCACAAACTTTTCGCGCCTAAAAGCGGTTACGCCATTCCCGCCGTTGCCTGCTTTGACGTAAATTTTCGCGCGGTCTATAAACATAGCCTTAATTGTAGAACGCCCAAATTATGTTGGCAAAATC
>DATHTS010000175.1:0-1505 GCA_035462935.1 Pyrinomonadaceae bacterium | reverse complement strand
GGCTTTGGCGAAGCTTTCTTCGGTCATCAAATTCCAGTAAAAACGTCCGCGCAGGTAGGCTTCGTAAGCTTCGGCGTTGTCAGTGCCGCGCTTGCATAATTCTCTCTGTTCATCACCTGCAAGTTGCGGCAGTAAGGAATTAATGACTTTTTCGGAAATCAAATCTTCGAGTTCCAGAACATCCGTGAATCTCTCGTCAAACGACTGCGACCAGCGCATCGTTTTACCCGCCACATCAATCAATTGAGCGGTCAGGCGAATTCTGTCGTTTGTGCGGCGAATATTACCGTCAATGACGTATTCAACGCCGAGCTCGCGCCCCGCTTGAAACGGGTCAACCTCGCGCGTGCTGTAGCGCAAAACGTTTCCGGTCGGACGCAAAACAAAGTTTCGCACGTTAGAAAGTCGTGTAATCAGCGCGTCAGCCAAGCCAATGCCGAGAAAATCCTCGCCTGTGTCGCCAGCGCCGAGCGTTTTTAAAGGCAAAACGGCGATTGATTTTCCGCCTTCGTTCGTTTGCTGTTTCGCTTCGATCTGCTTTTCGATCAAAGGATTGTTCATTCGCTTGAACAAATCGAAGTATCTTTCATCGCTGCGAATCGAATCGAATTTCGGCTCGGTCCCAAACCATAAAAGCCAATGGCTTTGCTCTTCCAGGGATTTTTCAAAAAACCCGAAAGCCTTGTCGGTTTCCCCAATGGCAAGATGACAGGATGCCAGAAAATACGGCGCGATATAATTTCCCGCTTCTCTCTCAATCCGTTCTTCAAAGACTTGCCGCGCTTTTTCGATTTGACCGGCTGCAGCCAAAGCGAACAAATAAGCATAAAGCGGCAAAAACGAACCGGGCATCAACTCCATACATTTCCGAATTTCTTCAACCGCTTCCTCAGCTTTGCCAAGCACCTGCAAAACATTTCCGAGTTGAAGATGACCTTGAGGAAAATTCGGGTCTAAAGCGATAATTTCACGCGCTTTTGCAACACATTCGTCAAAATAACGCGCCTGATACATCGTCCAAGCCGTCAAGGTTTTTGTTCTGAGCGACAACGGATCGAGCTTTTCGGCAATCTTCATTTCCTTGACGCCTTCCTCAAAACGTCCCGTTCCGGTTAAAGACGAACCCAGCCATTCATGCGCGTGCGGGTAACTCGGACTGAGCGCGATGGCGCGGCGATAATTTTCTTCCGCTTTCTCATACTCCATTATGCTCGAATAATAAAGACCGAGCGCCGCGTAGCCTTCTCCCAGCGCGGGATCAATTTCCAAAGCGCGAAGCGCGGCGTCCCTGACTTTTGAAGAATATTCCAGCGACGGAAAAATCCCGTAAATACTCGCCCAATTATAAAAATCGGCGATGCCGACATAAGCCAGCGCGTATTCGGGATCAAGCGCGACGGCTTCTTCAAACGCTTCGAGGGCTTTCGGGAAAGATTGATGCGTGAACTGATTCCAATAAAAACGCCCGCGCATATAGGCTTCATATGCCTGCGGATCATTCGTGC
>DATHTS010000174.1:0-10392 GCA_035462935.1 Pyrinomonadaceae bacterium | reverse complement strand
AGCAGGAAGCGCGTGACGCGGTTGAAGCCGCGCATCTTGCTTTTAAGCAGGTTGCGAAATTCGACCAGGCGAAGATTGACCGGATTTGCGAGGCGATGGCGCGGGCTGCGCTTCGTGAATCTTTGCGTCTCGGTCAAATGGCGAACGAGGAAACCGGTTTCGGCAAAGCCGAAGACAAGCGCGAGAAAAATCGTTTTGCGGCGGAAGACGTTTGGAATTATTTTCGCTCGATGAAAACTGTCGGCGTTGTTAATGACAGCGGAAACGTCGTCGAAATCGCCAGCCCGCGCGGCGTCGTTGCCGCGATTATTCCCTCGACTAATCCGACCTCGACGGCGATTTTCAAAATCATTATCGCCATCAAATCCCGCAACACAATCGTCCTTTCTCCGCATCCTTCAGCCGCCCGCTGTATTGCGGAAACAACCCGCGTGATGTGCGAGGAAGCGATAAAAGAAGGCTTACCGCCGGACGCGATTCATTGTCTTTCTACGGCGACCATCGAAGGAACGGAAGCTTTGATGAAGCACAAACAAACCGCCGTAATTTTAGCGACCGGCGGAATCGGTCTGGTGCGTGCAGCTTATTCCTCAGGAAAGCCAGCTTTTGGAGTCGGACCGGGAAACGTCCCCGTTTTCGTGGAAAAAACGGCAAATGTCGAAAAAGCGGTTTCGGATATTTTGACGAGCACTTGTTTTGACAACGGCACAATTTGCGCCTCAGAGCAGTCGGTTGTGGTAGAAGCGGCAATTGAAAAAGAAGCCCGCGAGCAGTTCAAAGCGCAAGGGGGACATTTTTTAAATCAAATGGAAGCTGAAAAGGTCGGCGAAATTTTATTAACTCCGCAGAGAACTCTGAATCCGAAAATCGTGGGAAAATCAGCCGAATATATCGCCAATCTCGCCGGAATTTCCATTCCGAGCGGAACTCGCTGTTTATTGGCTGATTGCGGCGGAGTCGGGCGCGATTTCCCATGGTCAATCGAAAAGCTCTCGCCGACGCTGGCGTTTTTCGTCGTTGATGGAATCGAGCAGGGAGCGCAGCGTTGCCTGGAGGTCTTGCAATTCGGCGGAATGGGACACACAGCCGGGATGCACACGCAAAACCGCGACGCCGCAATTGCTTACGGCGCGCAGATGCCCGCTTCGCGCATTGTCATAAATTCACCGACAACGCACGGCGCAATCGGATTTTCCACCGATTTAGCTCCTTCAATGACTCTCGGCTGCGGCTCTTGGGGCGGAAACGTAACTTCGGATAACGTTTCGCCAATTCATCTGATGGACATTAAACGCGTCGCGTTTGAAACGCGCCCAGTTCAAAGCGAACCGATTTCAGATTCCAGATTCCAAATTTCAGATTCGGAAAAAGCCGAAGACCGAAAACCTAAAACCGAAGACCGAAACATCAAACGCGAAGAGATTGCGGCAATCGTTGACAGATTTTTATCGCAAAAACTGGCGGAAACGCCTATTGCAAGAGAAGGGGAGAAAGGGAGAAAGGGAGAAGAGGAGAAAAGTGAATCTGGCACTAGGAATCAGGAATCTGGAATTGACAAAGACCGAAGACCGAAGACCGAAGACCATGTTTCGCCTGTCAAAACCATCATTCACGAGTTAAAAACTGAAAGTTCGGGTAATGGCGCAAAACCCGATACGGTTGATTTCGTCAGCGAAGAGGACGTGAAACGCGCCATCGAGAAAGGCGAGAAAATTTACATCACGGCAAAAACCATCATCACTCCTTCGGCGAGGGATTTGGGTGAAGAGAGAGAAATTTTTGCTAAAATATAGTGTTTAAAAAGGTCAGTAGTTAAAAGTAACCTTTTACCGGCTGCCGAATAGTGTTGAATGGCTGAAGTCATTGTCGAAAACAGAATTTGTAACAATTGCGAAGCGGACGTGCGAAAAGGCGCGCTTTTTTGCTATAACTGCGGTTCGTCGGTCGCGCCGGAACTTCCTCTGCCGGTTGAAAAAAACGGCAATGATGTTTTGTTTCGGACGGATGATTCGGTTGAAGAAAATCCCGCGCCGATAACAACTAAAACAAACAATTTTGACAAGCCGATTGAAAAACCAGCCGTTTTGGAAGAGCCGAAATTGAAATCCGCCGCCAGTTTGCGAAAAAGACCGAAATCGGTTCAGAAGAAAAGAGTCGAGATTGTTTGGGAAGAGCCGGAAAGCGCGCCGAACGCATGGTTTGTTTTGGTTGGAATTCTTTTGACGCTTTTCGCAGTTGGGATTTGGCTGCTGGCGATGTATTTAAAGTAAAGGGATAGAAATTTATGCAAGCACTCGGAATGGTCGAATGTATGGGATTGGTGGCGATGATCGAAGCCGCCGACGCGATGGTTAAAGCCGCGAATGTCGAGCTTGTCGGTTACGAGAAAATTGACGCCGGGCTTGTTACAGCAATTGTGCGCGGCGAGGTCGGCGCGGTCAAAGCCGCTGTTGACGCGGGCGCGGCGGCAGGGCGGCGGGTCGGAACTGTGGTTGCGACGCATATTATTCCGCGACCGCATTCTGAAGTTGACGAAGGCATTCCCGTTTTGAAAACGGGCGAAACGACGAGAAAGAAAATCAGCGGCTCGGTTCGCTGATTCTCAAACCGTTTACGTATTTAAATTTAAGTAAAATAAAAAGGCAGCAGACAAAAAATTTCTTTTGCGCGCTGCCTTTTTTATTTTTTTCGTTAAAGTTACTGCGTTCTTTTATTCGGAGTTTGCAGAGTCGGTGTCGGAGAGCCGTCGCGTCCAGCCGTTCTGCCGCTTCTGGTTACGGCGATGCGTTTTTCTTTGTTCGGACCGTCAGCAACAACAACCTTGATGTTCCTGAATGAACCGTCTTTATTATCATTTGTCGGATAATAGGTTATCGAATACTGCGTTCTAAGCTCGCTGGCGATGTCCTGCGCAATTGAGTTAAGTTCGCTCACGCTGTTCGGGAAATAGACTTTGCCGCCGGTTTCTTTCGCCAATCGTTCCAAAAAGGCTTTGGCTTTTCCGCGGGCACTTTTGCTGATAAAACCGCCGCCGCTCTCTAATTCATTAATAAATCCGATGGCGTAAATCTGCACTTCGGATTCGCGCAGAAGATCGAAAAGCTGCTGCTCTTTGTAATAGCTGCTGCGGTCTTCGCCGTCGGAAACCAGAACCAGAGCGCGTCGCTTGTGATCGCCGCCGGAAGTTCTTTCATACCGGTCAACCCTTTCCGCCGCCAGATAAATCGCGTCAATAATCGCCGTCGGACCGCCTTCAATATAAAGATTTTCGAGAGCGTCATTCAAATCCGCCTTGCTCGGCGTAAAATCCTGAACAATTTCAATTTTCTCCGAGCTGACAAAGCGAATTATGCTGGTTTCATCGTCACGGCGATTTGTGCCGATGAGAATCTTTCCGGCTTCGATAACCTTTTCAAGCTGCGAGCGAAGCGAACCGGAATTATCAATCACCAGCGAATAATTGGTCGGGACTTCGCCTTTTGAGAAATCGTCAATCGTCTGAAGAACATTATCCTCGTAAATCGTAAAGTCACCCTTTCGTAGATTGCTAATCGGACGATTGTTGCGGTCAACCACGCGCACGTTTAAGTTGACGAGTTCCACGTCAATTTTAATCGGCGTGTCGTCTTCAATCGGCAGCGGCGGCGGCGGCGGTAAATCCCTGATGCCCGGCGGTGTCGCGGAAGTTTTCGGCGTCGGCGTAGCCGAAACCTGACGCTCGCGCTGGTTGGTCTGGGCTTGGCTGACGGAAAAGTTGTAGATTGCAAATCCGAAAGTTAAAGCGGCGCTGAGAATAAATAAGAAAATTCTGGATATTTTTTTCATTTTTTTTGTTGGTTGTTCGTTGTTCGTAGTTCGTTGTCCGTTGTGAGCAAACTAAAATGCTTTAATTTACACAACGAACTACTAACAACTGACGACGAACAACGAACCAATTAGCGATAATTCGTATTCGGGGTGGCGTAATAGCCTTCACGATTACGAACTGTTAGACGCGGAAGACCGCGCGGAGGTTTGACCTTAACTTTAACTTTGTGCCATTCGCCGTTCGGCTGGAAATTTTTCGGCGTGTAGCCGATCGAATATTGATGGCGGAGTTCGAGAGCGATGCGTTCAAAAATCTCGTCCAATTCGACATCCGTTTGCGGGTAGAACGATTTTCCGCCTGTTACGCCCGACAATTCATCGAGATACGCTTGTCCCTGCATCCCAGTCATTGACCCGGAATCTCTGCCGTCCATAATTCCGACCGAATAAATCGTTACGTCGGATTCCTTCATTAAGCGGCGGACTTCCTTGAAATTGTAGCGCGAGGCGTTGTCCTGCCCGTCGCTGATTATCAAAATCGCTTTTTTCTGGTGCGCGCCGCGCGTGACGCGCTCGGTGCCGAGATAAACCGCGTCGTAAAGCGCCGTGTTTTTTCTCGGTTCGACCAAAGTCAGTTTTCGCAAAACCGCTTCGCCGTCGCGGGTGCGGTCAAGGAGAAGCTGCGCGCGGGAGTTAAAGGCGATCAAAAAATATTCATCATTCGGATGGCTTGTGTTGATAAATCGTTCAAGCGCCTTGCGAGCCTTGCCGATTTTTTCGCCGCTCATCGAACCGGAAACGTCAAACAAAATACCGATGGACACGGGCGCGTCGCTATCGGAGAAAAATGTGATTTCCTGTTCGTTTCCATCATCAAAAACCGTGAAAGCGTCTTTTGTTAAGCCGGAAACGTAGCGCCCGTAAATATCGGTAACAGTCAAAGTTAGCGTTACCAAATCGGTTTGAATTTTAACCGGTTCCTTATCGTCATCTTCAACAATCGGCGGTGGTGTAGGTTGAGTTTCCTGTGGAAAGGCAAAAATTGCTCCGAAGAGCAAAACAAACACGAGAAAACCGCATCTAAACGCAAAGCGCAGACAGTCGGCTTTCGATAAATTTTTTAAAGCCATTTTATACCCCCGTTTTATTTATTCTATGCCACGCAGCTAAATAAGTGCAAGATAATTTTTTGATGTTCATACATAAAATTACGTTGTGTCGGGGGAATTTTTAAAGGCAACTTTTTTTGTCTGCAACCTTTTGCGGGTTAGAAGCGTGATATAATTTTCGATTTGGGATTGCCGATTTGCGATTTTTGACCTTTGACCTTAGAACTTTGATCTTGGAAAGAAAACGTAAAATGCCCGGTTTCTTTTCAAAAATCAAAGATCAAAAATCGCAAGTCGAAAATCTAAAATCGCAAATCCAAATATGGCTGAATTTATTTGTCGTTTAGGAACGCCTTCGGGCGAAGTTGTAACGCGAATCGTCGAAGCGACCGGCGCGGGCGATGCGAAAACGCAGCTTGAAATGGAGGGCTTTCGCGTTTTTGCCGTATCAAGCGCCGAAAAAGGCTTGTCGGCGATTTTACCGATGGGCACGTCGAGAAAAGGGCGTGTTAAAGCGGGCGATTTTTTGATTTTTAATCAACAGTTTTCCGCGCTTTTGCGGGCGGGCATTCCGGTTCTTCAATCTGTCACGCTGCTCAAAAATCGTTCGGGTTCGGCTTCGCTTCGCACTGTTTTGGCGGATGTCGAGGAAAAAATCAAAAGCGGCGTTCCGCTTTCCGAAGCCTTCGAAGCGCAGGGGATTTTTCCGAAAATCTACACGGCTTCGCTTCTGGCGGGCGAAAGAAGCGGCGCGCTCGACGACGTGCTGGCGCGATACGTTGATTATTTAAAACGCAGCGTCAACGTAACCAGAAAACTGCGCGGCGCTTTGGCTTATCCGGCGTTTTTGATGATCGCGGCAATTTTTATGATAGCGTTTCTGACGCTTTACGTCGTGCCGAAAATGTCCGATCTTTTCAAAGGTCTGAATGCGGCGCAGGGCTTGCCAACCGTTACGATAGTCGTCCTGACCCTTTCAACCGGTTTTGCAAACAATATCTGGTGGCTTTTGCCGATGCTTCTGGTTCTCGGCTTTGCCATTTTTATCTGGCTGAGAACGCCGACGGGGAAGTTGACTTTGCACAAGATTCTGCTCAGTCTGCCGCTCGCCGGAACGCTGATAAGACAAATGGCGACGGCGCAGCTCGCGCGTTCGATGTCAACGCTTCTGGCGGGCGGAATTACCGTCCCCGATTCGTGGGACATCGCTTCGCAGGCGATAAATAATCTGGAGCTCAGGCGGCGCAGTCAAGCGGTTTTACCTTTGATACGCGAAGGACGATTGTTCACCGAGGCGCTGGAAAAAGCGAATTGGATGCCGGAACTTGCGCTCGATATGATCGGAATCGGCGAAAAATCGGGCAGCCTGCGCGAAATGCTCGATGAAGTCGGAAATTTCTATGACGCCGAAGCTGAAGTTCGGCTCGATCAATTAACGACGCTGCTCGAACCGATAATCCTCGTGATTATGGCTTTGGTTGTAGTTTCGATTCTGCTGGCGATTTATCTGCCGATTATTCAGTCAATTTCGTCAGGTCCTTACGGCGGAAAAAGATAAATGGAGGGTGAAAAATTTAAAACAAAGCTTTCGCCCGAAGAGCGGAAAGAATGGAATGAGATTATCAAATCGGGAGTTAGAGCGCAGGAGTTGATTGAGGGAAGCATTGCCGTCGGCGGAACTGCGGCGGCGCTTTACGCCGAACATCGAATTTCCCGCGATACCGATCATTTGCTGATGTCGTTGAAAGAAAACTTCGATGAAATTCTGGAAAGATTGAGCGAAGCGCCGGAATGGAAACTGGCGCGAATCAGAAAACCTGTTTTGATACTTGGAAGTATAAATGATGTAGAAGTCGGCTTCCGTCAATCGAAAAGAGTTAAGCCGATTGAAACTGAAGTTATTAAAACCGATTACGGAAATTTAACCGTTCCGACGCTGGACGAATTAATCGGAATGAAGGCGTATCTGGCTTACAGCCGCAACACCACTCGTGATTATTTGGATTTTGCGGCGCTCTCGGAATGCGCGACCGAAGAAGAAGTTTTAGATTCTTTGCTCAAACTCGATGAACGATACGGAGAAACGCAAACTTCGTCGGTCGGCTTGGAAGTTGCTAAGGCTTTAACAGCCGCCGAACCTTTTGATTTGGGGGAAACGGATTTGTCGAACTACAAGGCGCTTGCTCCCGAATGGCACGATTGGTCGAAGGTTGAGAAGATTTGCCGGCGCTTCGGCGTTTTACTGGGTGAAAAATTAATTTATGCGTCACCGACATCTGAAAACCGAGAAATGGACTCTGGCGGCGATTGATTCGGCAATCGAGCGCGGGGATTTAAATGACTGGCGCGAGCTTTTTGCCGAAGCGCGGAAAGACAAGCGAATAGCCGAAGATATTTTGAAGGCTGCCGCCAAACCCGATTCGGACGGAGCAGCCAAGCTGGCTAAAAGCCTTATAGAACGAATGTATCCCGAAATTTCAAAATAAATTATGGAAAATAAAACTAACGGAAACGGCGCTCAAACGACGTCAATACCTACGATTGACACCTCGGAATTTATGGAAAATGAGCCGCCCGAAGTCAAAGAGGCAAAGGCTCTGGCGCGGCGGTATCGTCTGCCTTATATTGACCTGCTTCCGCCGGATAAGGAATCGCCGATTGACTACGAAGAATTGACCCGCATTCCGGTGGATTTGATGCTGCGCAATCATTTTGTCCCGCTGAAACGCGAAGGCAGAAATCTTCACGCGGCGATGGCTGACCCGACGAATCTGGAGCATCTGGACGAACTCGAAAACGCTTTAAATGTTCGGCTCGTGCCGTATGTGGCGACGCAGGGCGCGATTGACGTCGTCTTGAAAAAAGGCGACGCGACGCAGCGCGTTTTGCAGGAAGCGGCGTCGGGCTTCAAAATCTCGCTCGTTAAAGAAACCGAGCAGGGCGAAGAAGTTCTGGATTTAGACCGGCTCGCTTCGGATTCGGAGATGTCGCCGATTATCAAATTGGTGGACACGATTGTTTATAATGCGATGGAAAGCCGCGCCTCCGATATTCACATCGAAGCCGGTGACCGCGATGTGACAGTTAAATTCCGTATTGACGGCGCGCTTTATCAAAAGGTTGACCCGATTGATATTGTCTTTCACCAGACTTTGATTTCGCGTATTAAAGTTATGTCGGAACTCGACATTGCCGAGCGGCGCATCCCGCAGGACGGGCGTTTTCGCGTTCGCTACAAAGGCAGAACGGTTGACTTTCGCGTTTCGATCCTGCCCTCTGCTTACGGCGAAAACTGCGTTATCCGTATTCTGGACAAAGAGCAGATTTCGGAAGAATTTAAAAACTTAAGCCTCGATGTCGTCGGTTTTGACCCGGAGGATATAAAACGTTTTCGTCTTTACATTAAAGAGCCTTACGGAATGGTTTTGGTTACAGGTCCGACCGGTTCGGGTAAAACGACGACGCTTTACGGCGCGCTTAACGAAATCCGCAATGTGGAAGATAAAATCATCACCATCGAAGACCCGGTCGAGTATCAACTTCAGGGAATTATGCAGATTCCGGTCAACGAGAAAAAGGGTTTAACCTTTGCTCGCGGCTTGCGCTCGATTTTGCGGCACGACCCCGACAAGATAATGGTCGGCGAAATCCGCGACGAAGAAACGGCGCAAATCGCCATCAACTCCGCGCTCACCGGTCACCTTGTTTTCACGACCGTCCACGCCAACAACGTAATTGACGTTATCGGGCGATTTGTCAATATGAACGTTGACCTTTACAATTTCGTTGCCGCCCTTAACTGCGTTTTGGCACAGCGCCTCGTTCGCAAACTCTGCTCGACCTGCAAGCGTCATTACGAACCTACCGATCAGGAACTTTCAGAATCCGGTTTAAGGATTGATGTTCGCAAAAATAACGAGTTCTTTATGAGCGTCGGCTGCGATGCCTGCAACCACACCGGTTATCGCGGAAGAACGGCGATTCACGAACTGCTTGATATGTCGGATACGATCCGGGAAATGATCATCTCCCGCCGCCCCGGTTCGGAAATCCGCCGCCAAGCCGAAAAGGAAGGCTTGTCCAGTTTGCGGGAATCGGCGGTCAAAAAAGTGTTTGCCGGGCAGACGACTTTGTATGAAATAAATCGCGTAACGTTTGTCGAAGAAGTTCGCTAACGTGAAAATATCAAGTGAAAATTGAGAAAGGTCAGAACCGCCTGCGGTAGCGGGCGGTTGAACTTGATAAACTTGAAAGCTTATTTCTAAGATTCGAGTCGGCAATCTTAAACCATTCGCTACCGCAAATGGTTCTGACCTCTTTAAATCTTATCAACACGCCTGAGCAGAAATTTCCAAATCATCCGCTCGGCTTTTTCGTCAAAAATATATTCTCCTTTCATCACTTGCCAAAGACCTAAAAACTCCCAACGCCCGACCGCGAGTTTATTAAAAAGCGGAACGCTATGTCCGCTTTCTATTGCGGCGAACATCGCCCGGTTAAAAGCGTCCAGTTTTTGGTCGCCGCGTCTGCCTGCGCCGGTGTAAAAAATCTCGTTTTTATTTTCGCCTTCAAAATCCGGGTAGCAGGGATTTATCCTGCCGAAATCGGTCAAAAGCGATATAAGTCGTTCATTTTGCTGATAGATACCGTTGCGAACCCGGTGGATTTCGCTGACTGTTTCCCAGCTTAAAATTTCGCCGATAGAAATTTTTTCAAAAAAAGTTTTGTTTAAAGGGCTTTTCAAGGCTTTTCCTCTTGACACAAATTTGCAGAATGTTAAACTCTTTCTACTTTTCTAAATTTTGAAGAAATTTTAGCAGTTCTTTCACTGTTTCCCATAAACAAGAAACAAATTATTTGGTAATCGAACGGAAATTTGCTTGTTCTAAGTGTGCGATTTTTTTCATTTATACGGGCTTGATATATATATATTTTATCGGCAAATTTCTAAATTAAATTCCCAAGGAGATAACCAAAGTGAAAAAGTTTCTAATTATTTTTGCAGCCGTAATGGTTGTATTTCCCGCAATTACCTTTCTGCTTCAGCCGGCGGAAGCGCAAAAGACCGCATTTGGCAGAGGCACATCTGACGAAATTGAAAGAGCAAAACAGATAAGTCTGCAAGTCTTACGCGACCGGATGATGCGGCGCGGCAACAGCAACGCGGACGAACTAGAAGTTAAAAAAGTAAATATAGATGAATTGAGAATGGCGCACACGCGCGTTCATCAATCGGTTAGGGGCATTCCCGTCTGGGAGAGCGAAGCGATTGTTCACCTCAGACCTGATGGTGAAGTTTCAACCGTTACGGATAATCTTAAAGGCGATATTCTTGTCAGCACTGTGGCGAATTTTTCAGCGAAGTATGCTTTGAAATTGGCAAATCAGATGTATGACGGTGCGGCGGAATTAACCGAAAGACCAAAAGTTGATATGTGGGTATTTCGAGGCGAAGACCGCGATCATTTAACTTACA
>DATHTS010000173.1:0-4193 GCA_035462935.1 Pyrinomonadaceae bacterium | reverse complement strand
TTTTACGACTTTTACATAATCAAGCTTTAGAGACTGAAAAATCTTTTGCAAAAGCAAATACAATTCTTAGTTCATTTGACTTTCCTGAAGAGCTAAAAATTCCCTGTGAACAATACTTGTTATATTTTGTTCGATTTCTTGGAGATTTAGGAATCAATGCAACTTCAAATTTGAAAGAAGAAGCAGGAAAAGTTCTTTTCTCTGTTACGCCGACTGATGACGTTGAGGCATTAGCCAAAATTCGTGAGGCACTTGCCGTTTATTTGAATTTGCCTGCCAGCCCAATTGTTTATAATGACAGTTTCGCAGCAATGAGATTGCAGCAGCAAATCGAAAATCTTCAACATTCACAAAGAATGGCGGCGAGAGAACTGCAATTTACGGAGAAACTTTTAATTGTCCAATCCGAAACCATTCAAGAGAAAAATCTAACAATTTCTCAACAACAATCCTTCATTGAACAACAAAACAAAATCATCGAAAAAATTACGAGCAAATCAATAATGATGGATTCGCTTGAAAATAAAGAGGAACTCGAAGAAGTTTACGATGGTGTGAAAATCGGGGAAAGCAAATTTTTGAAGGAAAAACTCGGAGTTCACCTAAATCCTGCGAAGGCGATTAAAACAGCCGTTAAAAATACATTTGGAAAAGACGAAAAGAAATCGGTTTTAGGTTTAGACAAAGAGGATTAGGAAATGTTTTAAGTCCGCTTGCGGACAAAAGAGTTTAGCTACACGCGTGAGCGTGTAGAAATGGACAATATGAAATTGAAGCCTGTTTACAGGCGAAAGAGGAATTCTGCCGCCTGTAAACAGGCTCAAAATAAATTATTCGTTGACTACAGGCTTGCGCCTGTTGCTTAAATCTGTTGTCCGCAGGGCGGACTTGGGTTCGGAAACAGGGTGTTTAAAAATATCTTCGGGAGATTTTGCGTTATGTCTTATACCAATTTTTTATATCACATCGTTTTTGGAACGAAAGGACGTTTGCCGTTGATTACCAACGAGTTGAAACCGCGTTTGCACGAATATTTGGGCGGGACGGTTCGCGGTCTGGGCGGAATTGCTTTCGAGATAAACGGGATGAGTGACCACGTTCATTTGTTGGTGAAAATTCCGCCGACCGTTAGATTTTCGGATTTTATGCGGGAGTTGAAAGCGAATTCGTCGAAGTGGGTGAATGAGAGAACAAACGGGAAATTCGGTTGGCAGAGACGTTACGGAGCTTTTACGGTCAGCGAGTCTCAGTTTGAGAAGGTAAGAAATTATATCCGCAATCAGGAAGAACATCATAAGAAATTTGATTTTAAGAGTGAATTCGAGAGTTTGTTGAGGGCGAATAATTTGGAAATTAATGAGTATTTGTGGAAAGAACAGGATGTTTCTGTCGCCTGTAAACAGGCTTTGATTTGTGTTTTGCGTTTTTACAAAATGGCGCGTTTTCTACACGCTGGCGCGTGTAGCTTAAGTCTTTCGCCGTCGGGGACGGCTGCTTGAATTTTTCTGACGGGATTTTTTTATTTTGGATAATAATTTTTCGGAATTTGATATTGAAATGACGCGGCGGGCTATGGAACTCGCGTCTTTCGGAATTGGGCAGGTTAGCCCAAGCCCGCTTGTCGGCTGTGTGATTGTCGCCGGAAATGGGGAAACGGTTGGCGAGGGAACTTACATTTTCGATAATGTAACACACGCTGAAATTATCGCTTTGAATCAGGCGGGCGAGCGGGCGCGGGGCGGGACGGCTTATGTTTCGCTCGAACCGCACGCGCATTTCGGGAGGACGAAGCCGTGCACGGATGCTTTGATAAATGCGGGAATAAAGCGGGTTGTCGCGCCGATTGAAGACCCGAATCCGCTTGTTTCGGGGAAGGGTTTTGAGCGATTGCGGCAGAGCGGAATTGAAGTTGTAACCGGGATTTTAAGAGAAGAAGCTGCGCGGCTGAATGAAAAATTCTGCGTTTGGCATCAGAAGAAAAGACCGTTTGTACATTTGAAACTGGCGATGTCGCTGGACGGGCGGATTTCTCTGCGAAACAGCGTTTCGACGACGCTTTCGGGGAAGGAATCGGGTCGCAAAGTGCAGGATTTGCGGCACGAACACGATGCGATTTTGGTCGGCGGAAACACGGCGTTTGTTGATAATCCGAATCTTACGGACAGAAGCGGAAAACCGCGCCGGAGAAAGCTTGTCCGCGTCGTTTTGGATAATCGCCTGCAAATTCCCGAAAATTCGGTTTTGGCGGAAACGGCGAAAGAAACGCCGACAATTGTTTTTTCAAATTCGGAAACGGAAGAGAAAATCGCGGTTTTGCAGTCGAAAGCCGTTGAAATTATTAGGCGGAACGCGAGAGATTTGAAAGGGGTTTTGGAAGAATTGAAACGGCGTGAGCTGCAAAGCGTTTTGGTTGAAGGCGGAACGGAAATCGCCGGGGCTTTCATTGATGCGAAATTGATTGATAAAGTTTCGTTTTTCGTCGCGCCGATCATTATCGGCGGAAACGACGCGCCGAAAGCAATCGGCGGAAAAGGCGCGGCGGATTTAAAGGAGGCATTGCGTTTAAAAAATGCCGAAATAAAAAAACACGATGAAGATTTTGAAATCACAGGTTATCCTTCATAAAAATTATGGTTGTCTCTTTGGAAAAATTTCATGAGAAAGTTTCATTTGAATTTGCATTCCTGAAGAGTTTGAAAATGCATAATCAATTTCAGTCTGATGCTTATAAGTATAATGTGAAAAAAGGTTTGGGCTGTTTGTTTATTCCGTTTTCCTTTATTGCCGACAATCTGGGAGGATGGTTTTTAAAAAATGAAGCGGAAAAGCGAGAAATAGATAAATTTGCAAAAGAAGCCGAAGATTTATCAGCCGACCGGCAAATTAAAACGTTAATTTGCGAAGCCCTTCAAAAAGCGAGCCGAAAGGAAATAATTACGGAAGAAAAATTTGTCAAAATAGTTACGGAAAATTTATTGGGCTTAATTCCTTTAGAACCGGTTCTTTTCGCTTCAGTCGCTTTCAAAATTTCAGAAACCGGAATCGAGAAGTTTTGCGATGAGATAAACGATGAAAAATGAAGAAAAAAGCAAGCCTTTCGCCAAAAAATCCTTCGGACAGAATTTCCTCGTTGACCAAAACTACATCTCGAAAATAATCTCCGTTCTCGATCCGAAACCAAACGAAACAATCATCGAAATCGGCGCTGGTCGCGGCGCATTGACCGGGAGATTAGTTGAAAGTGGGGCGGATATTTTTGCGATTGAACTGGATAAAGATTTAATTCCGCTTTTGCGAAATGAATTCGGTGAAAATGAAAACTTCAATTTGGTTGAAGAAGATGCCCTCAAGATCAATTTTGCGGAAATAACTAAGACCAAAGACCAAAGACCAAAGACCAAACTCGTCGCCAATCTTCCTTATTACATTTCCACCGCGATTTTGCAGAAATTAGCCCGGCAGCGCGAGGCGTTTTCGGAGTTGATTCTGATGTTTCAGCGCGAAGTTGTCGGGCGAATCACAGCCGAGCCGGGAAACAAAGAACGCGGTTTTTTGACCGTTTTGGTCGAAGCCTTTTTTCAAGCGGAAAAATTATTCGACGTTCCGCCCACCGCTTTTCGTCCGATTCCGAAAGTCTGGAGTTCGGTTGTTCGACTAACTACGAAGAATGAGAATGTTCTGCGGAATGAAAAATTGTTTTTGAAAATAATCAGCGCGGGATTTCAACAGAAACGCAAGACGATTTTGAATAATTTGAAAAACGCTCCCGAATCTCTTTACAAAGAAAAAGAAATCCGCGCGAATCTTCAACCAATCCTGGAAAATTTGGAAATTAACCCGCAACGCAGGGCGGAAACTCTGACGCTGAAAGAATGGATAAAACTGACGAATTTTTTTGGTCAAAAAAATGTTTGAAAAAAATTAAAAAACAAAGGCGGAAGCCCGCAGGTCGGCAAGGGCGGAAAAAAGTAGGCAGAAAGCAGCGGCAGTTGGCAGTCGGTTTTTCCTGCCAACTGCCGCTGCTTATTGGTTTTTACTTCAATTCCAGCTTGCGCGGAAATAACAGCGAAGCAATTACCGAAGCGGCAATCACACCTAAAATAAAGCCGAGCGACCAGCTAATCGGGAATTTGCCGCCGAATGCGTCGTTTAGATAAACCATTTTCAAGCCGACAAAAACCAGCACAACCGAC
>DATHTS010000172.1:0-4994 GCA_035462935.1 Pyrinomonadaceae bacterium | reverse complement strand
CCTGATACGAACTTTAGCGATGACGGCTATCTCGAAATTGATATAAGCGATTCAACAAATGACGCTGCTAGTGCCGTTGCATACGATTCAAACGGTAGAATCGTTATTGGCGGATTTTCGGCAACCGGCGTTATTAAAAGTCCTTTTACAAATTCTACATGGTCATTTGCCCGTTTGATCGCAACGCCTGTCCATAACGTCGGATTTTCGGGAAAAATAATTAAGCCCGATGGGAGACCTGTTTTGAATGCTTTTATAACTCTTAAGTCAGGCTCGAAAATAATCGCCAACGGTCGAACAAATCCTTTCGGGTATTTCCATTTCAAAAACATACAATCCGGTCAGACATACACTCTTTCAGTATATTCAAAAGGTTTAACCTTTTATAACCGGAGCGTTTTAGTTGACGATGAGATTAAAAATTATCTGATTTTCGGCGAAAAATGATGATTTACCAGGAAATTTATTCATAATTTAGCAAAAAGAAAAGAGCGGCACAAAGAATTTTGCCGCTCTTTTTTTCATCTTTTCCGGTTACCTCTTAATTTTTAGCCTGCATCTGCTTTGCAACCTTCTGAACTTCATCCAGAACGCGCAGAAGATTTCCGCTCCAGATTTTTTCGATTTGTTTTTGAGTATAACCGCGCCTGACGAGTTCGAGCGTAACATTAAAAGTTTCCGCCGCGTTGTTCCAACCTTCGACACCGCCGCCGCCGTCGAAATCCGAGCTGATGCCAACGTGGTCAATGCCCATTTTTTTCACTAAATAATCAATGTGGTCAACAAAATCTTTGACATTCACATCCGGCGCCGTTGTTTTCAGACGTTCATTAACGATCGGCAAGGCTTTCGTCCGCAGAGCCGTAAGCCGGTCGCCGTATTCAGCCCGCTCATTTTCAGGTAGTTTCAAAACATCTTCCCTCGTCAGTATTTTGAAACCTTCTTTTTCGGCAACCTCTCTTAAAATTTCAGCAGCCATTTTCGAGCGCAGCTCGCTTTTCTTTGTATTAACATAACTGCGAAGCGCGACCGCCTGCACGACTCCGCCGTTCTTCTTAATTAATTCGAGCTGTTCGTCATCGAGATTCCGGCTGTGGTCGGCGAGCGCGCGGGCTGAGGAATGCGAGGCGATAACGGGCGCTTTCGTCAATTGCAGCGTTTGGATATTCGCCTGTTTTGAAGGATGCGAAAGGTCAATCATTATGCCCCATTTGTTCATCTCGTAAATTGCTTTTTTGCCGAGTTCGCTCAATCCGTTGTGCAGCCAAACATTGTCTCTCTCGCCCGTATTCGAATCGGCAAGCTGGCTGTGTCCGTTATGCGCCAGCGACATATAACGCGCTCCGCGCTCCGCAAAATTTTTGATATGGCTCAAATCTGTGCCAATCGGATAAGCATTTTCCACACCGATCATTGCCACCAGTTTTCCTGATTTTACAATTCGCCGAACATCAGCCGAAGTCAATGCGAGTTCGATTTGATTGGGCGCGATTTTCTCGGTCAAACGATGAATCGCCTCAAACTTATCAATCGCATTTGTGTAAGCTTTTTTATAACCTTCCTCATTGAGTTCGCCCTGCCCCGTATAAACGATCAGCCAAGCCACATCCAGCCCGCCCTGCTTCATTTTCGGTATATCAACCTGAGTCGGCAGCGTCTGCGTGTAGTTTACCTTTTCGGTAAAATTCCGCGTATCAATATCAACGTGCGTATCGAGCGTAATCACGTCCTCGTGAATCTTCCGCGCTTTGGCAATAAGTTTTTCTTCATCGGTCAGCTTTTGAGCATTTATTTCAATACCCGAAAACGTAAATAGAATCGCTGCTGCGACCAAGGCAGATATAAATCGTTTCATAAATTTCTCCAGATTACTTTGCAAATAAAAGGAACGCCAGCATCTTGCTGGCAAACGTTGCGAAAGCAACGTAAAAGCGTTTGGAATCTAAGCACTTTTGAACGCTTGCGCGTTCATTGCCAGCAAGGTGCCGGCGTTCCTTTGTGATAATTTCACCTCGATTGCGATTTTAACACAACAAAAGACAAAAGCCTGCGCGTGAGCGAGAGCGCAAAACTACCGCATAAACTTTCGCCGAATCGCCAGAGCGAGAAGGGCGGCTTGGATCGGGACAAGAATTGTTTCCAATGTTACAAGGAATTTTGTCAAAGCGTCGTTGGGTTTCGGGTCGGGACGTTGAAAGGAAGCGACTGCTAAACTGTGAACAATTCCGTCGCATACCGTCATACCGTTCGGATTTCCGATTACCCGCATTTTGTCGCAAGTTTGCCCGACAAATGTTTCAGCCGGTTTCGGCGGATTTTCTCCGTAATCAAACGAGGCAAAATCCGTGGCGTAGAAAACGCTGAACAGCCCGATCAAAACCAATAAAACAAACGTCGCCCACAGACGGCTTTCGCCGTAACCGCTTGTCCATTTGTAGAGCCAGTAGAGATTGAAAATTTTTGTAAATGTTGATTTATATCCGAGTCTCTTCGCTTCCATCGCGCCGTAACGGAAATCGGAAGATTCGTCATAATGCCTGTTTTCCTCGTAATTGGCGGCAAGCTGGTTACAGGTTTGGGCAATTTCCTTGTGTGACGGTCGCATGATTTCTTCCGCAATCACAAAATCTTTTTCGTTCGCATCGCGCCATTCGCAATCGAGAAAAACGAATTTGCTCGCGTCCACATCAACGAAATAATGCGGAAGCAGGCGAATCGAACGGAAATTTATCCAGTGCGTTTTTTCGATTTGCGCGTCTTTTAACGACAAAGCATTGGCGGGATTCATAAAAAGAACGCGCTCGTTTTTCCCGTTCAGAAAAACTTTCCCCTCGATGCTTGCTTTATCGAAATTTATTTTTCCCCGGCAAACCGAATTTTTGATCACGAGCTCGGAAATATCCGTAAAATACGCTTCGTTAAAATTCAGATTGTTGATTTCGGCATTTTCAAAAACCACCCGGTGGTAAAACGTCGCGCCCGTAAAATTCAAATCGCCGGAAAGCTCGCCGGTGTATTCGATGCTGATCGGAAAAACGACCGAGCGAAAATCCGTCTGTCCTTCTTCCCGCCGTTTCTCGAATTCCCTGAGAAAAATTTCGGCTTTGTTTTTATCGGGATTGTGCCACAGGCAGTAATAATTTCCGCCGTCTTCATTGACCACCGGATAATCACGGCAGACATTTCTGCGAATATTATCCTTTTTTCCCGGATCGGTTTCGTCGTGAATATGACATTCATATTTTCTTAGCGCGATGCTTTGTTTTCTAAACAAGCGGGCTTCTTCAAAACGGCGGTTGGCTTCGGCATTGTCGGCAAGCTGGTTGCAGGCTTTGATCAGCGATTCCTTCGGACGCTGAATTTTAAAATCTATTAATGTTTGAAATTCCCTGTCCAATCCCGAGCGGTCAACATCAATTTCGAGGTTTTGCCATTCGACATCATTAAATACCAGATTGCGGGCTTCGACGTTGACAAACCAGCAGGGACGCAGTTTCATCGAGTTAAACGATACGCTTTCCTGTCTGATCAGCCGTGCCTTTAAATCCAAATATGCCTCTGATTTTTCCCCAACTTCCTCTTTGTTCACGGCATCATCAATTTCAGGAATGCTTGATTCACCAAGAAAAACAGCACGCTCAAATTCCACAAACCCGTCTATTTCAGCTTCAGCGAGACTTAAAATCGAATGGAACTCTGTTCCCAAAAAAAAGGTTTGAGATGTAATGTTAAACTTTGCCCACTTGAAATCAGCGTTTGCTGAAAATGTCGCCCCTCTGAAATAAGAGTATGCTGAAAATGTTGTTGAGCTGAAATCAGCTAATGCAGAAAATGTCGCCGAGTTGAAATTAGTCATTGCAGAAAAAGTCGCCCCGCTGAAATCAGTGTCTGCCGAAAATGTTGCCGAGGGGAAACCAGCGTATGCAGAAAATGTCGCTGAGTTGAAACCAGCATATGCCGAAAATGTCGCCGAACTGAAATATGCGTCTGTCGAAAATGTCGCCGAACTGAAATATGCGTCTGCCGAAAACTTGTAATCTCCCAAATCTAGGTAAGACGGAAAGAATACATACCGAAAATCATAAATAATTTCTTGTTTTGCCGGTTCCTTTGCATCGTCGTCAAGATTTTCGATTCCAGTAATTTTTTCTTCGATTACTTTTAATCTTTCGCGGAATTCTTTTTCAAATTTCTCTTCATCCTTTTCAGTGGTCGGCAGATGAAACAGGCAGTAATATTCGCCGTGTTCATGTGGGATCAATTCTTCGTCATTAACACAAACGTTCCGCCTAATTCCATCAACTTCCCAATCTCTAACTTTATCGTGAACACGGCAAAGTCGTTTTTTTTCAACCTTATCAGCGCGCGGTTTTACGGCGGTTTTTGATTTAACTCTTTTTTGGCGGGTTTCGGGACTTTCGTTTTGGGACATATTTTTCTCTTTTCAAAGGATTTTGCCATCAATATAGCATAAATTGCCTGTTTGCCAAGAGAAAATTTGACGTAAGGAACACTGAACGGATAAGCGGCAACTGTCAGAACCGCGAACGGTAGTGAGCGGCTCAGATACAATCAGCCGCTCACTACCGTTCGCGGCTGCGGACCCGTTTCCATAGACCTTTATCAGCGTTGACGTTAATTATTTTTTCAATTATTATTATTGACACTGTCCATTTAACGGAAATATAAATCAAAACGGCATATCAATAACCGTATCCTGGTCTATTACGTTAATGACCTGCTGTTTATTTATAAATCGGCAGCCGCGGAATGAAAAAGACAAAAAATAAATGTCGGGCGGAAAGTTTCTGGAAGCTATCCCCAAAATAATTTTATCATTAAGCAAGCGGTCTATGACCGCGCTTCAAACAGCAATCTTCGGCAAAAGCGGTCATTGCCCCTTTGCTTAACCTATTTTTTTCTATTTTTGAGATAGCTTCCAGCAACTTTTCTGCTCAAACAAAAAAGGAGAGCAAAAATATGTCAACAACATC
>DATHTS010000171.1:0-8490 GCA_035462935.1 Pyrinomonadaceae bacterium | reverse complement strand
AGGAAGATGGCACGTTCAAAAAAGAAAGCCGCACGTTTGAGAAAAAATATCAGGCGAGCGATTTTCTGGCAAAGATTGAAAACGATTACAAAAAAGGCACAAAGGCATCCTTTGAAACGAGGGATGTTTTGCTGAAGGATTTTGCCGAAACCTATAAGCAAAATTGTCTATCGCAATTAAAATCTTATAAAGACGAAGCTCCGAAGGTTGACCACGCCGTTAAGTTTTTCGGAAATATCAAAATTAAAGATTTGCGGCGACCACAACTGGAAAAATACAAAAAGCATTTAATCGAAAACACCTCGCCAAATTCATCACGTCCTGACGAACCAAGAGGCAATCGCACAATTGACGGTTATTTAGTTCGGATAACTAATCTGTTGACCTATGCCGAAACGACGGAAGTTATCACGTCTGCGCCATCGTTCAAAAAATTGCTTTTACGCAACTACAACAAACGAAAGGAAACGATTAATCTTGAGGAGTTTTTCAAATTGCTTGATGCGTGCGATGAAAAATATAACGAAAGTCGTGACGGCAAATTTTGGCAAGACCGCAAGCACCTGAAACTTTGGTTAATCGGACTTCACGAAACAGCGGCGAGGTCGTCGGAACTAAAACAAGTTACGGTTGGCGACATTAATCTGGAAACCCGCATCGTCAAAATTTGGGAAGGGAAGCGATGGGAACGGGAACAACGGAGCGCATATATTTCGGATTTGTTCTATAAAACTATATTGGAAAGCGGCGTGATGGAAAGACCGCCTGAAACGCTTGTATTTGGCGAACAGGAAAGCTATGACACAGCGTTTGATACAGCTAAGGAAATCGCTGGCACGGATAAAAACCGCAAAGATAAATTTTTATTGCGTGACCTTCGCAGAACGGGCATAACAAATATGTTCCAAGCGGGTATGAAAAAAGAGGCAATCAAGAAACAGGTCGGGCATAAAGCTAATAGCGGATTGACGGAAGAGGTTTACCTCAGCTTACGGGATGATTTTATTGTTGAGGAAAATCAACAATATGAAACATATATGCGGCAGGAACGTGAAAAGATTGAATTAAGAAAAGCCGCAAAGTAGGGATAAAAAACAACTTGTAAAAAAGGGAAGGCGTAAATCACGCCTTCTTTTTTGTTTTGGATTTACCGGATTGAGTCTTATTCGATTGTGTTTCTTTCGCCTTATTTTTTGTTTTCCAATCCGTAAATTCTTTTGTTTTTTCCACTGCCTCAACTCTTGAATCCAGATATAAAGACTTTGAACGCATTCTGCCGCACTGTTTCGTGTCCGCATCGCCAAGCAAATCCTTAATCATCTCATCCGTCCAACCCCGTGCTTTCAGGGAATTCGTGTTATAGTAACTCTTATCTTCTTGTGTATTATCCGATTGTGTATTATCTGATTCCGGCGGGATGTCCTCTTTTCCGGCTTCTTCTTTATCAATCTCGGCTAATTGCTTTTCCCTTTCCATTTCAAACTAGCGTGAAAGCCATTTACTTCTAACGTCTGCAATGCCACTCGATTTAAATGCCTGATTGCCCTCTTTTTGCCGCACAAATTCAAACAAATCATTCGGCTGGCAATCAAATTCCCAACAAATTTTATCTATCGTATTGATGCCGATTTTATCAAAATCGCCCTTCCAAAGCCGAGCCGCAACTGTAGGCGAAATCCCTAAAATTTGCTGTAATTGATAAGCATTTTCAACTGCTTGCGATTTTAGATATTCCTGAATTTTAATTTTTATCATTTCCTGCTCCTTACGCAAAAGAATAATACGCAAAAAGGTAAAAAGCAAATCGAAATCCGTGATTTTTGCGGCTGGAAAAAAGACCGCAATTTACACAAAAAATTATTACTCAAATGCGTATTTTGTCTTGACTTTCTTACACAATCGAGTAATACTGTATTTAGTAAATCAAACAAAGGACGGAACAAAAAATGTTTATCTTAAAATCAAAAACACAACTGGAAAAGGCAATCGAAAAAGCGCGGAAAATCCGCACTAAGGTTAAATTTATTTCGTTTGGAACATACGCGGTCAGCGGCTCAAAAGGCAACTTTTACACGGTTATATGCGAACGTAAGCCGAGCGGCGAAAAAGTCGTTAAATGCGAATGTAAAGGCGCAGAAAAGGGTTTGGTTTGCTATCACGCGGCATCCGCATTAGCCTTGCATACCGGATTAGCGCGGCAAAGGCAATCCGCATAACATAAAAAATTTTAGGATGTGTAGTAGGGGTGAAAACGCAATGCGTTTCTGCCCCTACTACATTTTAGGAACAAACTCCTCAATCCTTGAAATGAATTTTTGTTTTTCATCTTCCGTGAAATTGCGGTCTTCCAATTTTGATTTGACGGTCTGCCAAAAGGCATTTACAACATTCGGTTTCTGAAAATCGGCTTCCCTAATAGATGCTAAATAATAATTATTTTTGTGCCTCGTTTCCTTTCCCCTGCGGCGCGATTCGACAACCTCAAACTCCAGCTTGTATCTTTCGACAAGTTCAATGTCATCACGCTCCGCCCATAAAGCGAAAAGTTGCGGCTTGGTTGGATTTTTGAATTCAAGCATCAAGCAGATGCTTTGCCCGTTAATCTTAAAATCCGAACGCCGAACGGCTAATTTTACTCTTCGCGGTTTTACAAACATTATTGCAAATTGAACCGTTCACGCAATCGCTCTGCCGCATCGGAATTGGCTTTCGGCTTGACTATTGGAACGGAAGCGGATGATGCTTCGATTGGAATTGGAATATATTTTTGAAACTTAGCTTTAATTTCCGAGCCACAGTTGGAATATATCTTCTGTTCGTTAATAAGATTAGCTACGACCATCGCCACCTCTTTCCAAAATGATAATGCATTTTGATTAAATTCCGAATCCTTGATTGTGCCAAAATTCCAGACCACCTGATATTCCGGTTTGCCGCTCATCGGATTTCTTTGATTCTTTGCAATTATGAAATTATAGCTATACCCATTTTTGTTTTTGCGGCGTATAACCTTGCCGCATACTCGACCATAAAACATATTTTTATTTTCTCCTTTTCTCTTTCTGTTTTTGAAATTTTCTACTATATCCAAGACCGTGCAGGATTTCTTTTGTTTCGCCTGTAAATCCGCTTCGGGAAAAGTTATCAATTGGACGGAAAACAATTGGCTTTCCGCACCGGCAGAAAAATTTGATTTCGTGATAGAATCTGGCGTGTCCAATGAGAAGATAACATCCATCCAAGCCATACCTTCCCAAAACACATTTACATTTTTTACATATCAACTCTTTGCCTGTCATTTTCACTTACAAAATTGCCCAAAAATCCTTTTTGCATTGGGACTTGCGATGCAAACGGTTATTAACACTATGGGATTAGTTGCACCCTACGCCTGTTTGCCCTATCCTTCTGCTCCCGACGTGCTTAAAAGCCTTATTCTATCGGCTTAATAATCGCTCCCGACGCATTAAAGCCGGAACTAATAGACTTTTTCAAAAAATTCGCCATTATCCATTGACAACGCGCCGTGTTCGCCTATAGAAATCACGGATGCCCTGCCTGATTTCATCAATCTCGGCATCCTCATCGTCCGTTTGCGCGAATTGAATCTGCGCGGCTTGATTTGCCTTCCGGCGTTTCGCATATTCCCGCGTCTGTTTTTCGATTTCCGCCAGCGATGCATCGTCTGTTCCGAATTTCGATTGACTTTTTTGCACGTAATCCAAAAAACGGGCGACGATTCTTAGCTCACTTTCGGTAAAAAATTTCTTGATTTCTTCCCTATCAATTTTCATTTTATCTAAATCTAAATTATTCATATTTCCCCCTATGTGCGGTCTTTTATGATAGCTCCGCACCCTCTATAAAATTTTTCAATTGTTCGGTATATTCGCGCCTCGCCACGCGCCTGCTTTCGGCTTCGTTGTCAAGAGTTGCCAAAATCACATCAACGCGGCGAACTTCCAAACCCGCGTCCTGCATATCTTTGATTTTTTCGGCTAAAATTTTATTTCTTGCGCCACGTATGCGCTCCGCCTCTTCCCTCTCTTCCCGAATTTCCGCAAGCCGTGCCGTGCATTGGTCTATTTTTTGTCGAAGCTCGGCAATCTCGGCGGCATTTATCAACTCCGGCAAATTTTTTAAAAAATTGCGGATACGTAAAACGCCTGCGGCATCGCCCGCGTTCATTCGTTCCCGAAGTTCGCCTTGTAGCCTTTCCTGCTCATCTTTCAAGGTTTGCGAATCCATTGCCGCATCGCTCGTGCTAAATTCCTGCGCGGTTAAGCCGCTTGTCGCTTGTTTTGTTCCCAAATCCATATCGTTATGTCCATTTCCCCCTCATTTTTATTGTGGGCGAAGCATTTATTTCGCCCGCATTACGGTCAAAAAATTCTTTGGTTGCGACGCGGGAAACGGGAGAACAGGTAAAAAATTCTCGTTTCCCGCGTTCGCGGTTTTGGGCAAATCGTAATGCAAATTAATGGAGACATCGCCCAAAATAAATTTTCAAAAAACGCAGACCAAAATTTTAGTGTCGCCAAGAATCTTGGTCTGCAAATCGCCTCGTGGAATTCCTAGACGAAAAAATTTTGTGCGGAAAGCCCGTTATGACCTCGTCTTTCCGCCGCTTGGCAACGATGTTAAAAATTGCCAAGCCCAAAGCTGGGCGATGAAGAAGTCAAAATCGCCCAGCCGTGTGCGGATAATTTACCGGAGAATAAAAATCCGCAAAACTACAAAAATTATCAATTCCGGCGAAAGTCTCGCCTGTCCCTGCCGTGCAGAACATCTTTAACCAATTTCCGCATCCGTTCTTCATTTAGCGGCGGTTGGCAATGAAGCCCGTTAAGCCGATGTAATTCGGCAATTACCTCTTCCGCATTTAACCGGAAACGCAAACGGCGACCAATCGGAAATAAATGGTCGTAACGTTGTTTCTCGCCTAAGACCGTATCGGCATTTATGAAAACGGATGCGCCGCGCCGTGCAATCGGCAAAACCGGCAAACTTTTCAAATTCTGCTTTTTCAAATTCTGCCGCGTATCGTAAAAATCTTGTATCAATTCCGGCGCATCAATCGGCGCGACCAAATTCTGCCACCGATATTCCGCACCCGACTTATGAACGCTCGGCGGCAAAACGACGAGGCTTCTGCTCGACTTAAAATCCAAATCCGGTCTGATGCCCGTGCCGCTCCCGACATTACCGGAATGCCTAAACCAATAATGCAAGCCGCCTTCCTCTCGCCCGCTGGTTGCGGTCAATGTTTCCCAAACCTCTCCGCCCGTCAATCGGTAAAATTCATCAAGGTCATCCGCATCCACGACCACAAAATTTTCCGGCATCCAGCATCCGACATTTGCCTGCGGATTTTGCACAAAATAATTTAATAGCTCATTTTTTGTCTTATTGCGGAGCTTTAATTTCGTCCATCCCTTTGGTGGCTTCTTTCCTCCTTCAATCAAGGGAGTTACCATCAAGCCTGCCTCTAAATATTTTTCTATTAAATTTAATCTGTCCAAATTATTCCAACTTCCAACTTCCAAAAAATTAGGTTCAAAATCTATTCTTACCTCTTCTATTTTTACTTGATTAGGTAATACTGAATTAGATAAGAATTCATCTTCTTTTTTTTCTTGACCCTTCTTACTGATAAAAGAACTCTTAATAGAGTTCCCTAGTAGTTCCGCATTAGGTAAAAAATAGTAATATTGTGGATTCTTACGGTTCTTATTATTGACCGGAATTCGTATCAATTCGCCGCGTTCGACAATGGCACGGCAGGCATCCGTTATTCGTTGTTTTCGCACCTTCAGTGCCTTGCGGATTACCGCCTGCGATATGAAGCAATAACCGTTTTTTGAATTCCTAATTGATTTTGTAATATAAGCCAAAACTCTCTTTTCAATCTTCCTTTTTTCGTCATCTTCAATCGCGGCGAAATAGTTGTTTTCCGTCGCAGAAGATGGTATAATCCTCTTCATAAATTAATCGTTTTATTTGCCGCGTTCTTTCGCTCCACGAAGGCGCGGCAAAATTTTTTTTTCTCCCTTAAATTTTCAAATTCTACTTACGCTTGCATCCGACATTAAATCGTTTTGCCCGCGCAGTCTGACACTTTGACTTGACCCCGTCGCCATACTAGATGGGTGGGGGTGTCTGTATTATCTGTAATTCGACATTGCATAGATAAAACATTTTGTCAATAACTATCCCTTATAAAAAGTATCAAATACTATTATAACTCCGTGTCGGGAGCGATGGAAGCGAAAATCGGCATTATCTTGGATTTTGGAAAATCATCTGTGAAAATTAGGGATTATCCGGCTTATCTAATCCAGCCAGCCGCGCTAATCGTGTCCATTCGGCAAGTTTGGCATCATCGGAAAAATCCGATAAAGATTGTAGAAAATTTTTCATTCGCCGGAGTTCGGCAAAGTCTTCGATTTGCGCTTCACTAAATACAATCGTTGACCGCTCATTTCCCGTGCCTGCCGTGCGGATGCCCTTCAGGTCGCCCGATTCAACCCATCGCTCAACCGTCCGCACGGTAGTATGAAAAATTTCCGCGACCTCTTGCTTGGTAAAAGTTTTCATTCCAATTTTGAATTTCATAATGCCAGTTGTGTAAAAAAATCCCTCCCAAAAGGTATTAATGCAAGCCGTATGCCGTTAAAAATGCCAGTTGTGAAAGTAGGGAAAAGCGAACAAAAAGAAGTGCGAACTACCAAAAAAACTACCAAAAAACAAAAAGGCAGTTTTCACACTGCCCGTAAGTTATTGATTTTATTGATGGAGACGAGGGGGTTCGAACCCCTGACCTCATGAATGCCATTCATGCGCTCTCCCAGCTGAGCTACGTCCCCTTGAATTTCAAATGCCGGATTCCGAATGTGAAATCGGCAAGGAATAAAGTTATCGCAAACACTGCCGAAACGTCAAGCCAAAGCAAATTGATAATCGAGGATTAAGCATAAAATCAAGAAATTAAATTTCCGTGCCGTCCGCGATTATGGCGTTTTTCGGGACAATAATGATGCCTTCGCGGATATGATAATTGCTGTTTGGCTCGTCCTGCGTTTCGACATTGTTCCGGTTTATAAGCCGGACGTTTTTGCCGATGCGGGCGTTTTTATCAACGATGGCGCGGTGGATAATCGTATTTTCACCGATGCCGATGTGCGGGACGGACCGATTTACGTTGTATTGAATTTCCTCGAACGTTTCGAAAAAATCCGCGCCCATAATGATTGAATCTTCGATTCTTGCGCCGTTGTCAATCCGGCTTCGCAAGCCGATTATCGAACGCCGCGCCGTTACGCCGTTTAAGATACAGCCTTCGCTGACCATCGAATCGTCAATGTTGCAATCGTGAACTTTCGACGGCGGCAAGTATCGGCTGCGCGTGTAAATCGGGGCTTCGGCGTTGAAGAAATTAAATTTCGGGAGCGGCGACGCCAGATCGAGATTCGCTTCGTAAAAAGCGCGAATCGTTCCGATGTCTTCCCAATAACTTTGAAACGAATGCGCCTGCACGTTGCAGCATTCGATTGCCGCCGGAATTATCTCGCGCCCGAAATCCGTCCACGATTCGTCTTTTTCCAGAAGCGAAACCAGCCGTTTGTAATTAAAAACGTAAATGCCCATCGAAGCGAGAAACGGGCGGTTTTGGCTTTCCTCTTCGGTTAAACCGAATTGAGTCGTGTCAACCAGCATTTCCTCGAGCGCTTCGCCTTTCGGTTTTTCCTTAAATTGAACGATTTTGCCGTTTTCATCGGTTTTCAAAATACCGAAACCTTCGGCTTCTTCGCGCCGGCTGGGAATAACGGAAATCGTTACGTCGGCATCTGTTTCGACGTGACGCGCCAGAAACTTGCGATAGTCCATCCGGTAAAGATGATCGCCCGATAAAATCAGAAGCGTGTCCACGCGCCAATCTCGTAGATGCGGAAGCATCTGGCGGACGGCGTCAGCCGTTCCCTGAAACCATTCGGGGCTGTCGGCGCGCTGCTCCGCCGCCAAAACCTCGACAAAACCGGATGAAAAGGATGAAAAACGATATGTTCGGGAAATGTGACGGTTTAGGGAAGCCGAATTAAACTGTGTCAGGACGAAAATCTGCGTGATGTTTGAATTGATGCAGTTTGAAACGGGAACGTCAATCAAACGATATTTTCCGCCGAGCGGAACGGCGGGTTTGGCGCGTTCTTTGGTCAAAGGAAAAAGGCGCGTTCCCGCGCCGCCACCCAGGATTACTGCGACTACGTTGTCATATTTGCCCATAATTTTATTTTATTTAGGATAGCCTTTATTTTCCTTTCTTTTCAACTCTTTCAATAAACTTTTGACAATTTCCCGAAAAGCGTGTTACGTTCTTTGTCATCGCTTCGGTAATGCGTTTGTTCTTTTTTATTTAAACTTTTCAGGTGTCGTTCAATTGAACGAAGAATAGGGAAGTCGAGTGAAAATCTCGCGCGGTCGCGCCACTGT
>DATHTS010000170.1:0-4869 GCA_035462935.1 Pyrinomonadaceae bacterium | reverse complement strand
GGTCAAAGTTGCGTTGTAATTGCTCCAGCGATTTTCCGAAAGGATTATGCGGTCAAACGAAAGCATAACTTCCGCTTTTCGTTTGATTCTGCCCGGTTTTTGAATTTTAGAAACTCTTCCTTCGATAACCGCGCCGCTTATTTCATAAGGCGAAACGACTCGCGCGCTGAATTTATCGCCTTCGCTTGTTTGCTCGGTTGTAATTTCATCTGCCAGCTCGATTACCAATTCCGTTTCAGCCGGAATGACGATAATCGCGTCACCGCTCGGAATGGGAAGAACATTTGTTGTGCGCGTGGACAACGTCGGCGGTGTATTTTTATTTCCGGTTTGAGAATAGTTTTTGGAAACAGTTTGGTTATTAATTGTTTCACTCGGCTCAACCGGTGTCGAAACATTTTCCGTTTCTTTAGGCTGCGTTGTTTCGGCAATAGTGTCATTTTGGACGGGGTTTGCCGGTTCGGTCATTTTGGTTTCGGTATTTGTATTTACCGCCAAAACGCCGCGTTTTTTAAGGGTAACGGGAATAGTCGCGTCAAAGCTGCGCTTTTCAAACCCGGTGTCGTAACCGAACTCGAAACCTTGCTGATAACCGTCGCGGTAATCCTCAACCAAACCGTAATCTTTGTTATAAGCGCGGTCGGCTTTTGCATAATCGCCGTGCCGCGAATAGTTTTTTACGGCATTATCAATCGCATCACGATAGCCAGCCATATAACCGTCGGAATAGCCGGTTCGATAGCCGCGTTGTAATGCGATGTTTGTGTCTTGGGCGGAAACGCTTGGAATTGCGAAACTCAGGAAAGAAAATAAAAGGGAAAAACTTAGGGAGAGAGCTAAAATACTTCTTAATGGCTTCATTGGACCTCCTATCAAATAGCGGAAATAATTTTTCTACTATGCTTTATACATTAAAACCTGAGAAATTACAAGAAGTTTTTTGCAGTTTCTTTGTAATTTCTCATTTCAATGGAATTCGAGGAGAGAAAAATGGCAGCGAACCCGGAAAAAAGTTCACTGCCCAAGTTTACGCATGGAGGAGAGAATTAAAAACTTCGACGTATCAAATACGAAGCGCGAATGAAAAAGGTTCGACTATTTCTTTCAAAACGCGGTTCAAGTTGTCCGGTGAACGGGTTGAAGCCGTTATAATTAAAATTATCATTGTAGCCGACGTAAAGCGCGGTTCCCGGATTCGGATTCCAACCGACAAGAAGTTGCCCACTTGCATTTGCTCTAAGCGTGTCGTAGTCCCAACGCGCTCTGACAAAAGTAAAGCGAGAAAATTGGTAAGTCGAACGCAGAGTGAATAGGTTTGTATCAAACGCCGTTCGGTCAGTGTCGTGACGAACCAACTTGCTTTTGGTGTATTCAAGTGAAAAGCGAAGCGGATTTATCGGTTTATATTCACCCCATAAACTGAGATCGTATTGCTGTCCGGTTCCCGGATCAATCTTTGAAGGATAAGCAGGTTCGATATTGGTTGGATCACTCGGATTTAGTTGATAACGCCGCACGTATTCATCATATTCTTCCTGATAAGCAAGAAAAATCGGGCTGACCCGGGGAAAACGATTGCCTGCCCCAAAATCAAAATCGAATGCGTTAAAGATTGTCCCGGCAAACGCACCCAAACTTATTTTTTTGTTTACCTGTTTATTTAAGTTTGCGCTAATCCAGCCATTTGGTGTCGAACGCTCGGAATCTCCCACAAACGCGCCGCCATCGGGTCTGGTGGGCATTCGTTTTAACCCAAATTCTTCCTCGAAAATCCTGTCATAACCGATTCCGCCGTTAAAATTGAGAGAAGTATTACCTTGTAAATTAAAGCTCAGATTGCTGCCCCAAGAAGCAGATTGGGAGCGTCCTTGCCAGTCGTAATCAATGCTCGCATTGTTAAACCAATTCACACGAATAATTTTCGCTTTCGGTTTTGTTTCGGTGCTGAGGCGACCACCCGCAAAAATGTAGTTTGTGTTTGTCCGCCGCGTAAATCCCGCATCGGCACGATAATCTTTACTTCGCCCGCCAAATTCAACAACATAGCCATAATTTTTTGCCGTAAAATCGTAATTGGCAAAATACGCTAAGCCATTTCCCGTGCGATATTCATTAAATGTGCTTCCGCCGCAAATTTCACGGTTTCGATCTCTTTGAGCAACATTTAACGATGGCTCAAATTCAGGATCGAAAAAGCAGCGTCGGGAATTTGTTCCGACCGCTTGAAACTGGAAAACGGTTTTATCATCTAATTTGAAACGCCCGTCAAATCCGCCTAAAAGATTTCGCTGTTCGGGAAAACTGCGGTAGGTGCTGAAAAATCCGATGTTGTTTTCTTTTCCGAAATCACGTTTTAGCCGAACAACTCCGAAGGTAGCGTTTTTGTCGAGAAATTCGTCAATTCCCGGACGAACCGAAGGATCATTTCGGTCGTCTTCATCATAATTACCGGGAGCGTTATCCGAAGCGACTAAAAACCCGAATGAAGTTTTACCGATTTTGCCGGTAAGTTTTGCCGCCGCGTCAGGGTCAACAATTGTTCTAGAATAAAAAACCTGTAAAGGCGTTTGGAAAATATCCGCGCCCTCAAGAAAAAACGGGCGTTTTTCCTGAAAGAATATCGGAAAACGCTGATTTGCCGTGACCACCGGCGCGTCGGCTTCAATCTCGGCAAAATCAGGATTGATTGCCGCGTCCAAAGTGATATTTGGCGAGACATTAAATTTCATCGTCACGCCGATATCTTGTTTGATAGGCTCATTTAAAAACCTTCCGTTTTCAACTAAACCGTTTCGATTAAAAATCGGGTCATAATAACCAACCTGATTGACTAAATACCGCGGTTGGGTACGAATCCGCCGCCCGGTTTCAGAAATTGTAATACTCGGAACGATTTCCAGCGTGCGCTCATATTTGATCTCGTCCAGCCCCGTAATTCTTCCGTGCTTTATCAATTGACCGGAAACATTGCGATCATCCGGCATCCAGGAATCAATTTCGTCATTAAAACGATCGATATTGCGCGCGACGTTAAAGCCCCAGAATTTTCCTTTTCCGGCAGTGTATCGCAGCGACTTGAAAGGAATTTTCACTTCAACCGACCAGCCCCATTCCTGGATTACGCCTTTCGATTCCATTACAATATCAACCGAAAAATCCGTGCCGCGCCCTTCGGTTTGGATTCCGTCCTGCTGAACTCCCAAAGGATTAAACCCAAGAATATACGCCCGGCGCTGGTCATTGTAAGTGTCGAGCCAGACGCGAACGTTGTCTTCGCCGAAAACTTCGTCGCGCTTGGCAACCGTGGCGCGAATTTTACCCGGCTCGTCAAAACACTTAAAAGCGATGTAAAGATGCTTTTCGTCATACGCCATAAAAACTTCGGTCGGTTTTGAAGGCTCAATATTATCGCCCGGCGAAGTTTGATAAAAATCCTTAAAAACAGCCGCTTGCTGCCAGATTTCTTCGTCCAATTTCCCGTCAATGGTTACGGCGGTTGAAATTTTCGGGATTTTTACGGGGTATGCCTTTTCGGGAGGAAGAGAAAATCTTGATTTGATTGGCGCTGCCGGATCGTCGCCCTTTTTTTTCTTTTCCTTTTTATCTTCTTTTTTATCGCCCTTGTTTAAGGCGACTTCTGTAACTTGAGAGTAAGTTTGGTTATAAAACGAAAAAAATAAAAGTAATATTAAAACGCTAAGTCCTTTCATCACTGAACCTGTTTATAAAAGTTATGAATTATTTACTAAAAGAATAAAAATGCTGCTTTGACTAAAACGTTTGTGTGGTCAAAAAGTTTCAGAATTATCCATTTAGTTGGATAATTCTGAAACTTTTTGTATTAATAATTTGAAGCTGCTATGTAATTTGTTCCGCGCACGAAAATCTGCCCCCTGTCAGTAGTAAAAAGCAAGTGATTTGCGCCGCCCTTGCCGACTTTCCAGCGTGAGGTATTTTTTCCTTCGCCAAGAAAATTAAGCGAGATTCCTTCGGTTTGAATTTCTTGCAGATTCGATTCAATGTTCGCGTTTGCATCCTCAGGTAAGGTTAAAATAATTGTGCCGTCATCCGTTCTGGCGGAAAGCCTTTCGAAAATTCCTTCAAGGCTGATTTGACCGTCGCCCGTTTTGGCATCGAGGACACCGCGAAAACCGATTATGCGAATTCGACCGTCGTCCGTGCTAACCAGCAATTTTCCGCCCGAATCACGAACGTTAATCGCGCCGTCGCCGCCCGTCAATTCAACCTCGCCGGTTACGCCTTCCAAGCGGATTTCTCGTTCACTGAGAATCCGCAGATTCGACTTTTTTGGCACAAATACCTCCACGCGCACAGGGCTTATATCAGTGAACAAACCTTCGTTTTCCTCACTTTCCTGAACTACGATGTTTACATTCGAACCGTTTTGTTTGACATCAAACTGAATCGGCTGCTCGGTGCGGTTTTTGGAAATCTTGCTGATAAAATACCTAACCTCCGGTTTATCCCATCCGCGAACCGTAACATCACAGGTTTTTGCGTCAATCGTAACCTTTGGCGTTCCTTTGATTCCGAAAGAACCGCTTTTCCGTTCGACATTGGGCATTGCTGAAAATCCGATAAATTCATTCAAACGCTCGCGCTCGCGCCGCATTTGCTCTCTGGCTTCCTGCATTTGCTCACGTGTTTCTTTGGCTGCAACAGTCGTTAATGTTTCCTTTATAACATCCTCGGCGATTTTTACAGCATCGGTCGAAACTTCGGCAAGCTGCGGCTTGATTTTAGCAAATTCCTTTTCGGCTTCCTTGTGAGCTTTTTCCGATTCCTTCTGTGATTTCTTCACGGCATCGGCGATTTCTTTATTTAACTTATTGGTGTTGACCGTTGCTC
>DATHTS010000169.1:0-2195 GCA_035462935.1 Pyrinomonadaceae bacterium | reverse complement strand
AAAAACCGCAAGCGATCCGGTTTCGGTCAGCTACACGGTGGATAAAAAACCCGGAACCAAATTAGTGACGCCGGATTCGCCTCTTAGTCTGGAAGCGGACCAAAGTTTGAAGTTCAGCTATGCCAAATCGCTGGCGCAAGTCTTGCAGATGACTTTAAACGGCAAGCAGATTAATTTGCCGCCCGCGCCGGCAAATCCGAGACGAATTGCGATTGAAATCGAAATCAACAAGGAGAATATCGCGCAGATTCTGCAAAGCGGCAGCGTTACATTCGATAATCCGGCAGCGCCGACCGCTTCGCCGAGATAGTTTTTATGCGGCTTTTTTATAAGCTAAAACCGAAAAAATTTCTTTTTTCAGACATTTGAGCGAAATCGCGCCCGCCGAAGAATTGTGCGGGCGTTTTAGTTTTAGATCGTTGTTCGTAGTTAGTTGTTCGTTGGAATTTCCCTTTTATTAATTTTTAGTTCCTCAAAACGCCGGGAGAAACCAATCAATTCAGGAAACATTCAACTAACAACGAACAACTGACAACGAACAACCAACAATTTTATGAACATTGAAGAAATCAAAGAAGGATTAACTTTTGACGACGTTCTGCTCGTCCCGGCTTATTCGGACATTCTGCCGAGCGAAACGGATACTTCGACGCGCTTTTCCCGCAATATTAATTTAAAAATTCCGCTCTGCTCATCTGCGATGGACACGGTTACGGAAGCCGCGCTCGCCATCGCTCTGGCGCAGCAGGGCGGAATCGGCGTGATTCACAAAAATCTTTCTATCGAACAGCAGGCGGAAGAAGTTGACAAGGTAAAACGCTCGGAATCGGGAATGATTGTTGATCCCGTTACGATTGAGCAAGACCGTCCTGTTTCCGAAGCTCTCGCCGTAATGGAACGCTATAAAATCAGCGGCGTTCCCGTTTTGGACGGCGGCGGATTTCTGGTCGGCATTATCACTAACCGCGATTTGCGGTTTGAAAATCGCTTTGACATTCCCGTTTCGGAAGTGATGACTAAACAGCCGCTGGTAACCGTACCGGTCGGCACGACTTTAAATGAAGCGAAGGTAAAACTGCAAAAACACCGCATTGAAAAATTGCTGGTCGTTGACGACGACGGGCATCTGAAAGGCTTAATCACGGTCAAGGACATTCAAAAAGCAATCAGATATCCGAACGCGGCGAAAGACTCGCTCGGCAGATTGCGCGTGGCGGCGGCAATCGGCGCGACCGGAGATTTTCTCGAACGCGCCGAAGCCTTGATTAACTCCCGCGCCGACGCGATTATTATTGACACCGCACACGGACATTCTTCCCGCGTTATTGAAGCCGTCAAAAAAATTAAAGCCAAATATTCCGATGTCGAATTGATCGCCGGAAATGTGGCAACCGCCGAAGGCGTGCAAAATTTGATTGACGCCGGTGTTGATGCGGTCAAGGTCGGAGTCGGTCCCGGCTCGATTTGCACAACTCGGATTGTTACCGGCGCGGGCGTTCCGCAGATTTCCGCGATTATTGAATGTGTCAACGCCGCCAAAAGTTCTGATGTTCCCGTTATCGCCGATGGCGGCGTTAAATTTTCCGGCGATGTCATCAAGGCAATCGCGGCGGGCGCGGATTCGGTGATGATCGGCTCGCTGTTCGCCGGAACGGAAGAAGCGCCGGGTGAGCTTATTTTATTTCAAGGACGCAGCTTCAAAACTTATCGCGGAATGGGTTCAATCGGCGCGATGAAAAAAGGCTCGTCCGACAGATACGCTCAGGAAGGCACGGTCGGCGACGCGAAATATGTTCCCGAAGGCATCGAAGGGCGCGTCGCTTACAAAGGAACGCTGGCGGATATGGTCACGCAGCTCGTCGGCGGAATGCGTTCGGGAATGGGCTACACCGGATGTCGAAACATCAAGGAATTGCAGGAAAAAGCTCGATTTATCCGCATTACAAACGCCGGTTTGCGCGAATCGCACGTTCACGACGTGATTATCACGAAGGAAGCGCCGAATTATCGTTTGGAAAGTTAAAATCTTATTTGCCTTTGCCAATCGGCTAGTGCGATAATGCCAAATGGCAAAGGCGCATTATGTCTATTCAAAACGCGGCAAATATTAAAAAAGAATATCCGGCTTTGCTTGGAATCAAGAAAGTCGAGACTTTCGATTTACTTAAGGAAATTGAAAAAGGCTTTTCTTTCCA
>DATHTS010000168.1:0-9682 GCA_035462935.1 Pyrinomonadaceae bacterium | reverse complement strand
GATTTTGCCCGTCTCCAAATTCTGGTTTGTCGTTTTCCGGCTGATTCCTCCGTTTTTTTTAGCGACGCTGGTGACGTTGGTGCTTCTTCTGTTCGAACCTTTTTACGGTTTGCCTGTGTTTGCAAATCTCGTTTATTCCGCGCTCGCCGGAATGGTCGCGCCTTTGATGATTTTATTTATCGCCGTCGTCGCTAAAAATAAGATCGAAGCGATGACCTGGCAGAAGCTTTTCAATATTCCGCTTTTTCTCCCCGTTCTCGCCTTTTTTGTTCCCGGTTCATTTTCTTTTGTTTTCGCAATTTTCCCGACCTTCTGGGCGTATCAAGGATTTAATTCCTTAATCGAAGGGGGAAACTTTTGGCTTTATATGTTGATGGGATTTGCCCACAGTATTTTGCTGCTTGTGCTGATGATTAAAAGATTTACAAGAATTCATTTCAAATAGTTCTAAACTTTGGCAGTAAAATATCTGGCTCACCTACATAATTACGGCTTTCGGGCAAATATATACGCGCGTCGGCTTTGATACTCTACCTCTGGATAAGGCTCTCTCTCGATTACTTCCTGCAGCTCAAACCCGACTGTCTTAAGCTGCTCTTTCATTTCTTCGGTTTCATAGAAGATAAAATCTAAAGATACCTCTTTGCCCCACCACTGATCGAGATGTTTGATCTCTTGCCCGATATGAAATGTGAGCAGCAATACTCCGCCGGGGATCAGCACTCGCTTTAACTCTGCCAACGCTTGATTTAATAACGGTCGGGGAATATGAATGATGGAGTAAAAGGCGGCTACTCCTCCAAAAAAGTTGTCGGCAACATTGGCGAGCGCCAGCATATTCCCTTGGTGAAATGAAATACCCTGATTCATGCTTTGCGCTCTCTCAACCATTCCCGGTGACAAGTCAATGCCGCAAACCTTTGCCCCATGATCGAATAAATAACGCGCAATTTGTCCGGGACCGCATCCCATATCACAGATGATTCCGAGATCGCCTACTTTTTCAGCAAACCAATCGAGCATCTTGCGGTCAAACGGTTTTTTATCCATTTCATCACGAAATTGCGCGGCATAATCTTCTGCCACACGGTCATAACTGCTTTGTAGTTCTTCGCTCATTTAGAGTCAAGTCTATTATTGCCTAATCTTTCGTTTTTAAACCTTGGGTTTATCGCTCATATAAAACGTAATGCGTCCTCCGTTCATAATTTCCGCATGAGTGATGTAATGACGATTTATCTCTTTTCCATTTACCAAAACCTTATTTACATAAACATTTTTATCACTCTGATTGTTTGCCTCAATCGTTAAAGTTTTGCCATTTTCGAGTTTCAAAACCGCCGTTTTGATCGCCGGGCTTCCCAGCGAATATTGGTCATTTCCCGGCGCGACCGGGTAAAATCCGAGCGTTGAAAACAAAAACCACGCCGACATCTGACCGCAATCGTCGTTGCCGCCCAAGCCGTCGGGCGTAGGTTTGTATTGATGTTTGAGAATCATCCGCACACGTTCCTGGGTTTTTTCGGGCGCGTTCGTCCAATTGTATAAATAAGCGGCGTGATGCGCGGGTTCATTGCCGTGAACGTAACCGCCGATGATGCCTTCGCGCGTAATATCTTCGGTCTCGGCGAAAAACTCGTCGGGCAGATTCATCGTGAAAAGTTCGTCGAGATATTTCACGAATTTTTGTTTTCCGCCCAACATTTCAATCATTTCCGACGGATTATGCGGAACATAAAGACTGTAATTCCACGCATTTCCTTCAATAAAACCTTGATCGTGGGTTTGGAGCGCGTCGAATTTTTCGCGGAATTTCCCGTCGCTCATTTTCGGGCGCATAAATCCGATGGACGAATCATAGACGTTTTTCCAATTTTCCGAACGCTTGATAAATTCGTTATAAATCGCAGTTTTACCGAGCTTTTTCGCGGCTTGCGCGATTGCCCAATCATCGTAAGCGTATTCCAAAGTTTTCGACACGGACGAAGAATTTTTGTCTTCGGGAACATAGCCCATTTTCATGTAATATTCCAAACCGTCATAATATTTCGTCCGCGCCGTCTGTGCCATTGCGTCTAACGCTTTGTTCGCGTCAACGCCTTCGATGTTTCCTTTGACAATCGCGTCCGAAATCACCGAAACCGAATGATAGCCGATCATACACCAGTTTTCGTTAGCATAGTGCGACCAGACGGGCAGCATTTTGTGAACGCTCTGGTCATAATGCGCGAGCATCGAATTGACCATTTCGCGGTTTCTGCGCGGCTGAACGATATTAAAAAACGGATGAAGCGCGCGGTATGTGTCCCAAAGCGAAAAGGTCGTGTAATTTGTAAAGCCTTTCGCTTGATGAACGTTTTGGTCTAAACCTTTATATTTTCCGTCCGCATCCATATAAACGGTCGGCGACAAAAACGTGTGATAAAGCGCGGTGTAAAAATTTACTAAATCGCCTTTTGTATCGGCGGTCACACTGATTCTGCCAAGTTCCCTGTTCCATTCTTCTTGTCCGGCGCGTTTTATTTTCTCAAAATCCCAATCGGGCGTTTCGGTTTTTAAATTATTCATCGCGCCCTCTGTCGAAACCGGCGAAAGCGCGAATTTTATTTTGATTTTCTCGTCTTTTGCGGTTTTGAAATCGAAATAGGCGCGAATCTGCTTTCCGGCGGCTTCGGGAAAATTTTTTGTTTGATCAAACTTGCGCCAGAATCCGCGATAGTTTTGAGTTTCATAATTTTTAAAGCCGTAACCGGTAAACGGCTTGGAAAATTCCATCGCAAAATAAACGGTTCTGGTTCGCGCCCAGCCGTTCGTTTGGCGGTAGCCGACAATCGTCCGGTCGTTTTCGACTCGCGCAAACGTCCAGACGTTTTTGTCGTCGTAATTGTAAATGCCGTGCATTAAATCCAAAATGATGTGCGCGTTTTCAGATTGAGGAAAAGTATATTGATGAAATCCGACACGCGTTGTGGTCGTCATTTCGGCTAAAATATTGTCGTCCTCAAGCAAAACCTTATAGTAATTCGGCTCGGCGAATTCGTTTTTGTGCGAGAAAGCGGAGCGAAAACCGCTTTTCGGATTATTTTTATCGCCCGGTTCTAATTGCAATTCACCGACTGTCGGCATAATCAAAAAATCGCCCAAATCAGAATGTCCCGTGCCGCTGAAATGCGTGTGCGCGAAACCGACGATGGTTTTATCGTCGTATTGATAACCGGCGCAGTATTTGTAAGCGTCAGGGTTATATTTGCCGCCGATATTGTGCGGCTGCTGGTCGGTGTCGGGCGAAAGCTGAACCGCGCCGAACGGCACGGTCGCGCCGGGATAGGTGTGTCCCATCTTTTGCGTTCCGATCAGCGGGTTGACATATTGAATGTAATTTTCCGGTTTTTGCGCCATTAGATTTGATTGCAAAGTCAGCAGCAGCAAGCAGACAAAGATTTTTTTCATATTCGGATTTTCCAGATTTAACGACTGTCTGATTAGTTTTAAATTACTATATTCTTTGCGACTGAAATTAACAAAACATTTTTGGAAATATTTTTTAGAATTACAAAATGAATAGAAAATTTTCGATTCGGCAATTAACCGAAAACGACTGCGAAGTAATCAGCGAAGCCTTCGCGCAACAAAATTGGAATAAGCCTTTAAGCCAGTATAAAAATTATTTGAGAGAGCAGGACGCCGGCAAACGCCAAGTTTTAATCGCCGAATTTGAAAATGAATTTTCCGGTTATCTGACCATCGTTTGGCAATCTCATTACTCGCCGTTCAGAGAGAAAAACATTCCCGAAATAGTTGACTTAAACGTGCTGATTAAATTCAGAAATCGAGGAATCGGCGCGGCTTTGATGGATGCGGCGGAAAGTTTGATTGCCGAACGATTCAACATTGTAGGAATCGGAGTCGGTTTGACGGGCGATTACGGCGCGGCGCAGCGTCTCTACGTTAAAAGAGGCTATATTCCAGACGGTCGCGGTATTTCGCAGAACGGAAGATTTTTGAAGTATGGTGATAAAATAACGATTGACGATGATTTGAATTTATATTTTACGAAAGATTTAAACCAGCCTTGAACTTGGAAAATAAAAACCCGATTTATGCCATTGTCGGACCGACGGCTTCGGGTAAAACCGAAATCGGCGTCGAACTTGCGCTGAAAATCGGCGGCGAGGTGATCAACTGCGATTCGGTGCAGATTTATAAAGAAATCGAGATCGCCACGGCGAAACCGGGCGAGGCGGAAAAGCGCGGCGTTCCGCATCATTTGATTGATTACGTTTCGCCCGAAATCAACTACACAGCGGCGGATTGGGCACGGGATGCGGCGGAAAAGATTGGGGAAATCGAGGCTCGCGGCAATATTCCCATTTTGGTCGGCGGAACGGGTTTTTATTTGAGAGCTTTGCGCCAGCCGTTTTTTGAAAGCCCGAAAACGGATGAAAAATTGAGAGAAAGGCTCAGGGAAATCAGAGAAAAAAAAGGCGCGGAGCATCTGCATAAATTGCTGCAAAGAGTTGATCGAGCGTCAGCGGAAAAACTTTTTCCGCGTGATTATGTGCGGACGATGCGGGCTTTGGAAGTTTATTTTCAAACGGGAAAATGTCTGTCCGAATTACAGCCGCAAAGATTGGAGCCGCCCGAATTTGCCGAAAGAATCAAGATTTTCGTTCTGAATCCGCCGCGTGATTTGCTTTATGAAAGAATCAACCGCCGCGCGGAAAAACATTTCCAGAACGGCTTGGTCGAAGAAGTAAAAACTTTGAAAGAAAGCGGCTTGAGCGACGATACAAACGCGCTCGGCGCGCACGGTTACCGGCGGGTTTGCGAATATCTGCGGGGCGAGAGAACGCTGGAAAGCGCAATCGAGCAGACCAAGCAGGATGTGAGAAATTATGCCAAACGGCAGTTGACGTGGTTTCGGCGCGAGCCGGGCGTGATTTGGCTTGAAGGCTTTGGCGACGAGCCGGAAACGCAGGAAAAACTCCGGGAAATAGTTGATTTGGAATCAATAGCTCACGAGACAAAAACTTGAAAAACGGCGCTGGTGATTAAAGCCTTTCCGTTGAGCGGCAATTAGAAACGGTAAGCTGTAACAATTTTGTTTATGCCGGTTTTTTAGTTAAATTTGAAATCGCTTCGGCTAATTCGTCAATATCAATCGGCTTTGCCAGATGAAGTTGAAAACCGGCGGAAAGCGCCTGCTCGCTGTCTTCCGGGCGCGCGAGAGCGGTCAAGGCAATGGCGGGAATATTCGCGCCGTTTTCCGGTGTCAAAGCCCGGAGCTTATTTATCAGCGAATAACCGTCCTCGCCCGGCATATTTATATCGGTTAATAACACATCGGGCTGCCAATCAGACAGGGAGTTTAAGGCTTCCGAGGCTGATTTCAAGGCGTGCGCTTCGGCTCCCAGGAGATTTAATGCGAAAGTGAGCATATCGCAGGTGTCAACGTCGTCATCTACTATCAGCACTCTAACGCCTTCAAGCTCAACGTTGGAATTTTCGTATTGTTTATGTCCGTTCGATGCTTCACGGACGGTTTCAGCGGATGAGCTTTGAATCTGCGAAAGAGGAAGAGTAATAGTAAAAGCCGCGCCTTTATTATGTCCCTCGCTGGCGACCGTTATCGAACCGCCGTGTAATTCCGCCAGATGGCGGACAATCGCCAGACCTAAACCCAAACCGTCGTGCGTTCTGGTGCTGGAGCTGTCCGCCTGCCGGAAACGGTCGAAAACGAACGGCAGAAATTCCGGCGAGATTCCCTGCCCGTTGTCGCTGACGATAATTTCGATTGTGTCTTTCTTTTGCTCGAGCGCGACTTTCACCTGACCGTTTGCGGGCGTAAATTTTACAGCGTTTGTCAGAAGATTCCATACCATCTGCTGCAATCTTTGCGAATCGCAGGTGATCGTTTCGACTTCCGAATTATAAGCGGTCGAGAGATTAATCGCTTTCGCTTCCGCCGCCGGGCGAACAACGTCAAGCGCGGCTTCGATAACCTGAACAACGCTTGTCGGAGATAAATTTAAAAGAAGATTGCCGGTGATTAGCCGCGATGTGTCGAGCAAATCATTGATTAGCTGCGCTTGCGATTTGGCGTTTCGGAAAATTGTTTCCAGCGCGTTTTTCTGTTCTTCCGGCTTGAGTTTTCCGTCCTGAAGTATTTGTCCCCAGCCGATAATCGCGTTCAGCGGCGTTCGCAGCTCATGCGAAACGGTAGCCAGAAATTCATCTTTCAGACGGTTTGCCGTTTCAGCCTGCTCGCGCAGCGATTTCTCGCGCAAAAGCAGATTTTCGCGCTCGGCTTCGATCCGTTTGCGCTGGACGAATTGACCGATTTCGCTTCCTATCGCTTCCAGCATATTCAGTAAATGCCGGTCGGAAGTAAGCGGGTTGCGGATAAAAATTTCAATTACTCCATAAAATTCTTTACTGATTTTAATCGGAAAGCCGATTGCGCTGTGCAGTCCGACAGTCGCGGCAAAAGTGGCTCGCGGAAACTTTTCGCCTTTAACCGAGTTGGAAAGCAAGATTGGCGCGCCTTTCTCCCAAACATGACCGGGCAATCCCATACCGCGAGATAACTTAACGCGACGACTTTCAGCGATAAAAGAAGATACGTCGCCCGCTTTGCTCGAAGTTTCGATGTGAGCGCAGGAAAGCTCCGTTCCCTGTTCATTCAGCAGCCACAAACAGCTAATATCCGCTTCCATAAATTCGCAAAACGTTTGCAGAATTGCGGGAACGGCTGTTTCTAAATTCACCGCGTCGGCGAGCGTCCGGGTAATAGCGTGTTCGGTTGCCAGGCGCATTTCCGATTGTTTTCGCGCGGCAATCTCGTTTTCCAATTCTTTGTTAGCCGCTTCGAGCTGCGCCGTCCGGTCTTGGACACGCGCTTCCAGTTCGCTGTTCAAGCCGTCCAATTCACAATTAGCTTTTTCGAGCAGCGCGGCTTGCCGCTTGATTTCCTGATTTTGCAGAAAAAGCTTGGTAAAGAAACGAACCTTCGATTTAAGAATTTCCGGCTCGAACGGCTTGGTCAGATAATCAACCGCGCCGAGCGAATAACCTTTGAAAACATACTGCTCGTCACGACTCGTAGCGGAAATAAAAATAATCGGCGTGTGCTGCGTTCGTTCTCTCTCCCGGATCAATTCCGCCAGTTCAAAGCCGTTAAGCCCCGGCATCTGAACGTCAAGCAAAATCAGGGAAACATCTTCAAGGAGCAAAAACCGCAGAGCTTCGTGCCCGGAAGCGGCTCGAACAAGATTTTGTCCGAGATCGGCAAGGATTGTCTCCATCGCCAGCAAATTTTCCGGGCGGTCGTCAACCAAAAGAACGTTAGCTTTTATCTCCGATGTCATCAAACCCTCCTTTTTTAACTGAAAGGCAAGCCTCGATGCGCGAACAACCGAAACCTGCCTTTCTATTTTCCCTTGTTCTACCTATCAAGCCAAATACGCAAAAGCGAAAGCAATTGCTCGGTATCAACCGGCTTGGTGATATAGTCGGAAGCTCCGGCTTCGATACACTTCTGGCGGTCGCCCTTCATTGCCTTGGCGGTGACGGCGATAATCGGAAGGGATTTGAATTTCTGAATCTGACGAATTTCCCGCATCGCCTCGTATCCGTCCATTTCCGGCATCATAATATCCATTAAAACGCCGTTAATACCCGAAGTTTTCTTGAGCATTTCGATGCCGTCGCGCCCGTTTTCGGCGTAAACGACCTCCATTTGCTGGCGTTCGAGCGCGCTCGTCAAAGCAAAGATGTTGCGGATGTCGTCGTCAACCACCAGGACTTTTTTGCCTTCGAGCCGCGGGTCGGTAACGTTCACGCGCTTCAACATATTCTTTTGCGATTCGGTCAAATCCGCCACGTCGCGGTGCAAAAAGAGCGCGGTTTCATCAACTAATCTCTCCAAAGAATCGGCGTCTTTAATAATAATCGTTTCGGCGAGCTTTTTGATTCTTGCCGTTTCGCGTTTGGTCAAATCCTTGCCCGTATGAACAATAACGGGAAGTTCGGGCAAGCCGGATTTCTGCTTGATCTTGCCGATCAATTCCGACCATTCCATATCGGGAAGCATTAAATCAACAATCGCGCAGTCGAAGTGTTCGGATTGCAGCTTATCTAAAGCCTCTTCGCCGGTTCCAACTGATGTTATCTCGACATCTTCACCGCCGATCAGCTCATTAATGCTGCGCTGGAGCGTTTCATCGTCTTCCACCAGCAGTAATCTTTTAACCGGACGCTCGATAAAATTCTTCAGGTTGAGAACGCTTTCGACCAGTTTTTCCCGATTTACGGGTTTTGTAACGTGACCGAACGCGCCGAGCTTCAGAACGCGCCTCAAATCGTCAATCACCGAAATAATCTGCACCGGAATATGCCGCGTCGAAGGGTCGTGTTTCAGACGATCTAAAACCGCGTAACCGTGCATTCCCGGCAAGGTTAGATCAAGCGTGATAGCGGCGGGACGATATTTCCGCGCCGTCATCAAAGCGTCTTCGCCGTGCTGCGCGACAAGGCATTTAAAGCCCTGCTCGTGCGCGATGTCTAACAAAATTCGGGCAAAGCTGCTGTCATCTTCGATAATCAACAAAACTTTATCTTCCGGCGTAATTTCCGCCCGGTCGTCGCTGACGATAATCTGCACTCTCGAACCGGTTTCGTCCTGCGATTCCCTGGCTAAAGAAATCAAGCTCGATTGCTGATGACCGTTGCCCGAAGCGTTTTCTTCATCAAATTCTTCATCTTCAGGCGAAAGAATTGTCGGCTGATAAGTTTCCGGCAGATAGAAAGTAAACTTACTGCCTCTGCCCGGCATACTTTCCAGAGTGATTTCACCGCCCAAAAGCCGCGCAATCTCGCGGCTGATTGAAAGCCCCAGACCGGTTCCGCCGTATTTGCGGCTCGTCGTCCCGTCGGCTTGCTGGAACGCCTCGAAGATAAGCTGCTGCTTATCTTCGGGGATTCCGATACCGGTGTCGCTCACTGTGAAAGCAATGACGGAATTAGCCCTATTTAAGCTGTCGTTATCAAAGCTCCAACCTCCCTCGGCAATGCCGATTCTCATTTCAACCTGTCCCTGATGCGTAAACTTAAAGGCATTCGACAACAGGTTTTTCAGCACTTGACGCAGACGCTTAACGTCGGTCTGCATATGTTTCGGTAATCGCTCGCTCAATTCGGTAACAAGCTGAAGTCCTTTATCCTGCGCGATCTGGCTGAACGTTCGTTCGATGTCTTCCCGCAACTCGCTGAAATGAACGTCGCCGATTTCGACGCCCATCGTGCCGGATTCGATCTTCGATAAATCGAGAATTTCGTTAATCAGCGCAAGCAAATCAGCGCCGGAAGAGTGAATCGTTTCGGCAAACTCGATTTGTTTTTCGTTGAGATTGCTTTCCGAATTTTCCGAAAGCATTTTCGACAGAATCAGCATCGAGTTAAGCGGAGTGCGAAGCTCGTGCGACATATTTGCGAGAAATTCGGATTTGTATTTCGAGCTGAGCGCAAGCTGTTTGGCTTTGTCTTCGAGAGCCGTTCGCGCCAGTTCGATTTGCCGATTTTTCTGCTCGACCTCGCTCTTTTGTTCCGACAAAAGTTTTGCTTTTTCTTCAAGTTCCTGGTTGGTCTGCTGCAATTCTTCCTGCTGCTGTTTGAGCAGTTCTTC
>DATHTS010000167.1:0-15560 GCA_035462935.1 Pyrinomonadaceae bacterium | reverse complement strand
ATTTTCCGCAAATTCCGGTTGAAATTGACGGAAAAGAATTTTTCTCTCCCGGAATTTTAAGTTTGTAAAGCGTTGAGTAATCCGCTCCGGCTGTTTGGATTTTACGATCAAAATCCAAAATTGATGAAATAAAACCATTTTAATTGAGGTCAAAAAATGAACGAAACATCCGACATTATTGAAGAAATTGAAGATCCGAAATCGGCATCGGAAATTTCTCCGCCGCAGTCTGCCGGCGCAAGCGCGACAGGCGCGGTAATTGCCGCCGCTGAAGAGTTGAACGTCCGCGTCGGCAGAAAACGCTGGCTGATCTGCGCCCTTTTGTTTTTCGCGGCGACGATAAATTATGTTGACCGTCAGGTGATCGGCATTTTAAAGCCGACGCTGGAAAAGGAATTCGGCTGGTCGGAGATTGATTACGGCTGGATCGTTTTTGCTTTCCAAACCGCTTATGCCATCGGGCTTTTGTCGGTCGGAAGATTGATGGACAGATTCGGCACGAAAAAAGGCTTCTCGTTTTCAATCGTCGTCTGGAGCTTGGCGGCGATGGCACACGCCTGGGCTATTGCCATCGGACTCGGCGTGCTTGGAATTTTCGCCTTTTTCGGTATTGAAGCGGCGGCAATCGGACTCTCGGTTTCGGTCATCGGTTTTATCGTCGCCCGTTTCGCGCTCGGCATCGGCGAAGCCGGAAACTTTCCCGCTTCGATCAAAACCGTCGCTGAATGGTTTCCGAAAAAAGAACGCGCCCTGGCAACCGGAATTTTCAATTCGGGAACAAACGTCGGCGCATTGGCAACGCCCTTACTTGTCCCTCTGATTGTGATTTACTGGGGCTGGTATGAAGCGTTTATCATCACCGGCGCACTCGGGTTTATCTGGCTCGTTTTCTGGCTGATTATCTATCGCAAACCGGAAGAAGACCCGAAACTTTCACCGGCGGAATTGGCTTACATCCAGAGCGATCCGCCCGAATCCACAGCCAGAATTCCCTGGGGACGGCTCTTTCCGCACCGGCAAACCTGGGCTTTCGCCATCGGAAAATTCTTGACCGACCCGATCTGGTGGGTTTATCTTTTCTGGCTGCCTGATTTTCTGAACAAACAGCACGGGCTGGAACTTAAAAATTTTGGTCTTCCGCTCGCCATCATTTACATCATCGCCGATGTCGGCTCAATCGGCGGCGGCTGGATTTCCGGCGCTCTGATCAAACGCGGCTGGTCAATCAACGCCGGTCGCAAAATTGCGATGTTGATTTGCGCCCTGGCGGTCGTGCCGATTATTTTCGCCTCGATTACCTCAAATCTCTGGGTTGCCGTTTTTCTAATCGGTATCGCGGCGGCAGCGCATCAAGGCTGGTCGGCGAATATTTTCACGACCGCTTCGGATATGTTCCCCAAACAAGCGGTCGGTTCGGTCGTCGGAATCGGCGGAATGGCAGGCGCAATCGGCGGAATGTTTATCGCCAAATTGGTCGCATACATTCTGGAAACAACCGGAAGCTATGTGCCGATCTTTGCGATTGCGGCTTCTGCGTATCTAGTAGCTTTGGGCATTATTCATCTGCTTGCGCCGCGGCTTGAGCCTGCGCGAATCGGCGAAAATTTGGAATAACGTCAGTGCGCGGGGTTAAGAAAATTTGAACCGCAGAGACGCAGAGACGCTGAGAAACTTAAGAAATAAAATATTTACAAATTCTCCGAATTATTTAAAAAACTCAGCGTCTCAGCGTCTCTGCGGTAAATTTTTAACTTGAATTCAAATTAGAATAAACGAATGGAAAAACAAGCCGTTTTAGAAACGATCAAACGCGAAAAGCTTATTCCCGTCATTCGCACGACCGAGACGGAAGACGCGAGAAAAGCCGTCGAAGCATTATCAAAATCCGGCATAAAGGTTTTTGAAATTACAATGACCGTGCCGAACGCCCCGGAGCTAATCGCCGAATTAAACTCGGAAAATTCCGATATTCTGCTCGGCGCGGGAACGGTTTTAAATCGCGTCCAAGCTGAAGAATGCGCGAAAGCGGGCGCGAAATTTATCGTCAGTCCGGCTTTCGACGCGGAAACCGTTAGATTTTGTAATGAAAACGAAATCGCCGTAATGCCCGGCTGTCTGACGCCGACGGAAGTTTTAACCGCTTGGAATGCGGGCGCGGATTGCGTGAAGGTTTTTCCCTGTGACGCGATGGGCGGCGCGAAATACTTGAAAAGCTTGAAAACTCTTTTCCCGCACATCGAAATGATGCCGACCGGCGGCGTTTCGCTCGATACGATTGCCGATTTTTTTAAGGCGGGCGCAATTGCCGTCGGCGTCGGAACGGATTTGGTTGATGTGAAAGCAATTCGGGAAGGAAATTTGGAAGTCGTTTCTGAAAAAGCCCGGAAGTATTTAGAAATTGTGAAGAACATTTAAAAATGCTTTAAATCTTCTATTCCTAAAATTCGTAGCACAGTTATTTCGATTGATAATATTCAAAATCCGATGTATTATCAACGGCATTGGAGTTAATAACTAGTTGGCGGCTTCTACACGCCCAGCCCGCAAACGCATTGTCACCACGAAACGGAGATTAACCAATGAACATATTCAAATCCGACGAGCCTGTAGACATAAGCGAGCACATGCTTGCGACATATCAATCACTCCGCGTAGTGTTGTGCATTATCGCGCTTCTCTTTCCGTGGGTATTGTGGATTGGCGGTTACATATCCAATGAGCACTTGGAGCTTCAGCCTTCAATGAGTGACTACTATCATGCCGGAGGCGGTGTGATGCGCGATTGGTTCGTCGGGGGACTCTTCTCCATCAGCGGACTGTTATTTGTGTATAAAGGCTATCGCCCCGCTGAAAATTTGGCGTTGAACCTCGCAGCAGTCCTTGCAGTTCTGGTCGCTCTATTTCCGAATACTTCCGACCTCCCCTTTCATGGTATTTTCGCGGTCTGTTTCTTTTTGTGCATCGCGTACGTTTGCATTTTTTGCGCATCTGCTACCTTACCGCTGGTCAAAGAAGACAGGCGCGTATATTACCGCAGGACTTATAAATTGCTCGGTTATGCGATGGTAATATCTCCCGTAATCGCCGCCATTCTAACTTATGCTTTAAGGGTTCGTCACTCTTACATTTTCGTCGCCGAGTTCTGCGGCGTGTATGCCTTCGCAATATATTGGATTGTGAAAACCAAGGAAATTAGTGAGACGCACGCAGACCGGAAGGCTGCACAAGGAGAGCTTCTACTTCCGGCGGGTGAGGGAGCATCGGACGCTATTCGTGAGATGCCGGTCATTGACGTTAAAAGACAGAACACCGACGTTTCAGGTGCGAGAATAGGAGATGTTCGACATGGTCGGGAAAAATAGAGGCAAAAATCATCCTTTCTTCGCCGGTGTCAAAAACTTCCCGGAGGTGATAGCACATCGCGGCGGCGCAGGCGAGCATCCCGGCGAGACCATTTACGCCTTCGAGGAGGCAGTTAATATTGGCGCAGATATTTTGGAAATGGATATACGCTATACCTCAGATGATGAACTGGTTCTTATGCATAATAGCAACGTCATAGAGACGACGAACGAGGATGCGCGCGTTAAAGATTTAGAGTTCACGTCTCCACGATTCAAAGCTCTGGATGCAGCCTATTGGTGGAAGGAAGTGTGGAAGAAAGCGGGTAAAGTCTTTCCACCCCAAACGAAACTGGGAGTGACCAGGCTCGATGATGTGTTAAAAAATTTCCGCGACACGGACACGCGCATGATTATAGAGATAAAGCCATTTCGTCTTCCGCTTCGGCTCATAAAAAAACTCGGCAACCTGATACTTGAGAACGAGATGAGTGAAAAGATTCTGGTCGCTTCTGGGTGTCACAAGAATTTAATCTCCTTTCGTCGCGAATTTAAGGAAGTTGCGACATCAGCTTCGCTGCGTGAACTGGCAACTTTTCGCGCCTTAAAAGGTGTTGGATATACGCCCAATTGTGATGCGCTCCAATTAAGCTCCAAGGCAGGGTCATTACACTTCATCACAAAAAAGTATATTGATAAAGCTCATAATCTTGGTCTCATAGTTCACGGCTGGACAGTTAACGAACCGGAGGAAATGGGGCGCTTAGTTTCTATTGGTGTTGACGGCATTATTACGGATTATCCGTCCGTATTAATATAATTTTTGGGTCGTATTAAGTAAGCATTGTGCGTATTTCCATTAACACGCTGCCCAACAACTCATACAACCCGACCCGCGATAACTTGGCTTTCATAATGTCTCCTTGCGGCGTAAGTTGAATGCCTGTGCGCGGGCGGGTTAATTCGGGCGTTAAAATCTACATACTCTTTAATAACGAAGCAGTTTTAGACATCTGACCGCAAAAACGATGAAATTTATCCAAAATAATTCGCTTATTTTTTCAATTGCAATTATTCTTCTTTCCTTTTTCAAGACCTTTGCTCAAACAAATCCAGTTTCAAAAGTTTGGGTTGCCGACAACGGTGACGGAACTTATAGAAATCCAATTTTACACGCCGATTATTCCGACCCGGACGCGATTCGCATCGGTGACGATTTTTATATGACGGCTTCGAGCTTTAACGCCGCGCCGGGTTTGCCGATTTTGCATTCGAAGGATTTGGTAAATTGGCGATTGATAAATTACGTTTTCACAAAACAGCCGCCGTTTGATGTTTTCGACAAACCGCAGCACGGCGGCGGAGTTTGGGCGCCTTCGATTCGCTTTCACAACGGCGAATTTTACATTTTTTATCCCGACCCGGATTTCGGCATTTATATGACGAAAACGAAAAATCCGGCGGGCGAATGGTCTGAACCTTTGCTGATAAAAGTAGGAAAAGGTTGGATTGATCCTTGCCCGCTCTGGGATTCGGACGGCAACGCCTATCTTGTTTCGGCTTTTGCCGGAAGTCGCGCCGGGATCAAAACGGTTTTAGTCGTCAGCCGAATGAGCGCGGACGGGACGTGGCTTTTAGGCGAGCCGGTTTTGGTTTTTGACGGGCACGACGCGCATCCGACCGTCGAAGGTCCGAAATTTTATAAACGAAACGGTTATTACTACATTTTCGCACCGGCGGGCGGTGTTGCGACCGGCTGGCAGTTGATCTTGCGCTCGAAAAACGTTTTCGGTCCTTACGAGGAAAAAATCTCGCTCGCGCAAGGCTCGACAAAAATAAACGGACCGCACCAAGGCGCTTGGTTAACAACCCAGACGGGCGAAGATTGGTTTTTGCATTTTCAGGATCGCGGCGCTTACGGGCGCATCGTTCATCTTCAGCCGATGACGTGGAAAAACGATTTTCCGGTGATGGGCATTGATAAAGACGGCGACGGCACGGGTGATCCGGTTCTGTCACACAAAAAACCGAACGTCGGCGCGAGTTTTCCGATTCAAACACCGCCCGATTCTGACGAATTCAGCGACGCAAAACTCGGCTTGCAATGGCAATGGCATGCCAATCCGCAGGCGGAATGGGCTTTTCCGTTTCCGGCGAAAAGCGTTTTGCGGATGAATTCCGTGCAGCTGCCGGAAAATTACAAAAATCTCTGGGATTTGCCGAATTTGCTTTTGCAAAAGTTTCCCGCCGAAAAATTTACGGTGACGACGAAAGTAAATTTGAATCCGCGTTTTGAAGGCGAAAAATTCGGGCTGCTCGTAATGGGACTCGATTATTCCTATCTCGGCGTAACGAATAAAAACGGAAAACTTTACATTTCGCAGGCGACGGTGAAAGATGCGGACAAGGGAAATCAGGAAACTGAAACCGCGCCGGTTGAATTAAAAAATAAAGAATTTTATTTGCGCGTCCGAGTCGCCGAAGATGCGATGTGCGGTTTCTCTTTCAGCACAGATGGAAAGAATTTCACGCCCGTCGGAAATTCTTTCAAGGCGCGTGAAGGCAAATGGATCGGCGCGAAAGTCGGTTTGTTTTTTACCCGACCGGGAAAATTTAACGATGCGGGAACGGCTGATATTGATTGGTTTCGGTTTGAGAAATAAAGCGGTTTGGAAACGCGGCGGAAATCATAGAAGATATAAGGTATCGGATTTTCGCAAAATCATTATGAGACAGATTTCGTCCAGCCAGTTTCAGGAATTTCAAAACTCGGTCGCCGTGCCGTTTCAGCTTTACAACAGTCTTTTTACCTCTTTGCCGTTTAATCGGATCGAAAAAACGGGCATTTTGCTTTCGCTTTTTCTGAACAACTGCGAGGAAGGCTACGAGCAGGGGCAAAGCCCAGAACAAATCGTCGAAAATTTTTTCAAAAATCACACTTCGATAAAGACGGAAGCCGAGAAAATTGATTTGCTGTTTCGCTTCGTGCAGTATGCCGAGCGGCAGGTCGTGCTTTTCGACGCGCTCGAAGACGCGGCGTTTCAGGCAGTCAACGATACGCAGGGCGCGGGAACTTTGAAGCATCTCGAATCAACCGTTTTGCAGAACGATAAAAGAGCGGAACTTGCCGAAAAACTTGGTGATTTTTACGTCCGGCTCGTTCTGACGGCGCACCCGACGCAGTTTTATCCGGGCGCGGTTCTCGGAATCATCAATGATCTCGTCGAAGCCATCCGCGAAAACAACGTTTCGGAAATAAACACATATTTGCAGCAGTTGGGGCGCACGCCGTTTATTAAAAAGCAGAAACCGACGCCTTTTGACGAAGCCGTCAGTTTAATCTGGTATCTGGAAAACGTTTTTTATGATGCGGTGGGAAATGTCGTGGCGGATTTGAACGATTTCGCGGGCGGCAATTTTACGCCCGTAAAAATGGGTTTCTGGTCGGGCGGCGACCGCGACGGAAATCCTTTCGTAACGGTCGAAACGACTCTGCGCGTCGCCGCCGCTCTGCGAAATTCGATTCTCCGCTGTTATTACCGGGACGTTCGCGTTTTAAAGAGGCGTCTGACGTTTGAAGGAGTAGAAACGGTTTTGGCGGAAATCGAAGAAAATTTGCGCGAGAACATTTTCGCTTCAGAGCAAAACAACGGACTGACAAAAAATGAAATTCTCGATTCTCTGCGCGAAATCCGGCAAATGCTGATCGAGCGGCACAACGGTTTGTTTGTCGAACTGGTCAACAATTTGATCTGCAAAGTCGAATCGTTCGGCTTGTATTTCGCCGCGCTCGACATCAGACAAGATAGTTCGATTCACGCGCAGGTTTTGGAAGAAATCGCGGCGCAGACCGACGCTCTGCCCGACGATTACCATTCGCTCGACGACCGGCAAAAAATTTCCGCCCTTTTGAATATCGAAAAAAGCGTTTCTCCCGATATTTTTGAAAATGAATTGGTCAAAGACACGCTTCAGACGATTGCCGCGATAAAAACGATTCAGCGGCAAAACGGCGAGGAAGGCTGCCGGCGATACATTATCAGCCATTGCCAAAACGCGCTGAACGTCGTCGAAGTCGTCGGTTTGTTTTTGCTCGGCGGTTGGAAAATCGAAGAAACGAACGTTGACATAGTGCCGCTTTTTGAAACGGTTAATGATTTGAAAAACGCGGCAGACGTAATGCGCGAGCTTTACGAAAACAAAATTTATAGAAAACATTTAGCGCGGCGCGGCGATACGCAGACGATTATGCTGGGTTTTAGCGATGGCACGAAGGACGGCGGTTATCTGATGGCGAATTGGAGCATTTATAAGGCGAAGGACGAACTCACCGAAATCTCGCGCAAATACGGCGTTGACGTGATATTTTTCGACGGGCGCGGCGGACCGCCCGCTCGCGGCGGCGGTAAAACGCACAAATTTTATTCCTCGATGGGCGCGGACGTTTCCGACAAAGCCATCGAACTTACCATTCAAGGTCAAACCGTCAGCTCGAATTTCGGCACGATTGCGACGGCGCGATACAACATCGAACAGCTTCTGCACGCCGGTTTATACAAAGATTTAATTGCCGAACCGCAGAAAACTTTTACCGAAGCGGAAAAAGAATTAATGCGCGAATTGTCCGACGAAAGCTACCGCGCATATCAGGAATTGAAAAATCACCCGTTGTTTCTCGATTATTTATCCGAAATCAGCCCTTTGCGTTTTTACGCGCAGACCAATATCGGCAGCCGCCCGGCAAAACGCGGCTCGTCGAAAAAACTGGAACTCGAAGATTTGCGAGCTATCCCGTTTGTCGGCGCTTGGAGCCAGTTAAAACAAAACGTGCCGGGTTTTTACGGCGTCGGCTCGGCTCTGCGAAAAGCGGAAAAGGACGGGAAATTAGACGACGCGAAACGGCTCTATCAAACCAACGCCTTTTTCAAGGCTCTGATTGACAACTGCGAAATGGCGATGCAGAAATCTTTTTTTCCGCTGACGGAGTTTTTGTCCGAACACGAAATTTTTGGAAAATTATGGCGAAAACTTTTCGACGAATATCAATTAACGGAGCGCTATCTCAGGCAAGTTACTGAAAAAGAGGATTTAATGGCTGATTACCCGACCGAGCGGCAGTCAATTGAAATGCGCGAGCGAATTATGCTGCCGCTCACGACCATTCAGCAATTCGCGCTGACGAAATTACGCGAGTTGGGCGAATCAGCTTCCGAAACCGGAAATACTTACGAAAAGCTCATCATTCGCTGCTCGTTCGGGATTATCAATGCGGGCAGAAATTCTGTTTAAACGGTCAAGAACTGCCGTAAAAAATCACATTTTTCTATTTTTTCGCCTCTTGACATAAGTTTAAGGCTAATAAACGGCGTTTGAAATTTTGCTTATCAATTGCCGCTAGCGGCAATTGATAAGCATTAGCTTTTTTCTCCACCAAATTTAGGTCAAAGCCATTTCATTCGCCCTGCCGATTTCTTCCAACTGCTTGACAACCTTTTCAATCAACCAATTCGGCGTCGAAGCGCCCGCCGTGACGCCGACTCTTTCAACTCCTTTCAAATCATCCGCATTAATTTCTTCGGGCGTTTCAATCAGAAAACTCTTCTCGCATTGCTCCTTGCAGACGGAAAGAAGTTTCCGGCTGTTCGACGAATGATTTCCGCCGATGATGTAAAACGCGCCAACTTCGCCCGCCAGAGCGCGAGCCGCGTCCTGACGGTCGCGCGTCGCCGAGCAAATCGTGTTGACGACCTGAACTTCATCGTCGGTTTTCGTCTTGACGGCTTCCGCCGCGTCGAAAAATGTTTGGGCTTTGATGGTTGTTTGCGAAACGACCAGAGGACTTCTGAGCTTGGGAAGATTTTGAATTTCGCTCGCATCGCGCACTATAAAAGCGTGTTCCGGCGCGTAGCCTTTCACGCCGATCATTTCCGGGTGGTCGGGATTTCCGACCACGATAACGTGCCGGTTTTCATCTGCCGCCCGTGAAGCCAATCTCTGCACGCGAGTTACAAACGGGCAAGTCGCGTCAACTACTTTTGAGGCTTTTTCCTCCAATTCGCGCTGAACTTCCGGCGTAACGCCGTGGGCGCGAATGACAGCGGTTTCGCCGCGTTTAATCTGCACGGGTTCGCTGATAGTCGCCACGCCGTATTCGCCGAGCCGGTTCATTTCCTGCTCATTATGAATGAGCGGTCCAAGCGTGCGAACGTTATCGCCTTCCTCCAATGCGTCCTCGACCATCTCGACGGCGCGTTCCACGCCAAAACAAAATCCGTATTCGTCTGCCAGTAAAACTTGCATAATTTTCATTTCGATTAAAACCGCAATCGGCTTTCAACCAATTCAATCATATAAAATTAGTAGTTAAATGTCAGTTATGCGTTGGTAAAAACATTTATCTGATCGGCTCCCGCAAGATAATTTCCGCCGTTTCCCGCGCAATCGCGGCGGCTTCTGGGTTTGACTCTCTAAGCTGCGCCACTTGAAGAAGCGCTTCGCCGGTTCTGGACAACAAACGAACCAAATCGCCTTCTTCAGCCTTTGTTTCGTCAACCAGAGCATCCCAGTTTTTGCCTTCGACCCAATGCTCGGCGGTTGCCGCTGCTGAGAAATTCATCTCCGGCGCGGGCTCGACGCCGTTTTTCCATTCGACATTCGAGACCTGATAAACGATTTCTTCAAATTCGCTCAAAATATCCAGAATTCTGTCCGAAAGATGCAGTTCGCCGTAATTCCGGTCGGAATCAGCCGCCAGCGCCGCCATTATTCCGGCGACAAATTTCGGTTCGAGCTTTTCAAAAAGATTATGCTTGAGCGCCTCGCCGACCAGAAGCGGGCGGTCAACGCGCACATCGGCGAGCCATTTGCCGTTTTCCGTCACTTTTTGCGAGGGAAAATCAAGATAGCCGAAATGATGCAGAACCTGCGCCCGATGCTCGAAAGGCAGCCAAATTTCGCTTCTGAGAATTTCAATATCGCGCTCGGTTTTCTCCAAAAACTCCGCATCCTTCCACATTTCCCACAAAAAACTCGTTGCCGCGCGTTTTCCTTCTTCGCTCGCGTTTTCAGGAAGAAATTTTTCGATAACCGAATTAACCAGCTCGACCGATTCGTCAGAATCATCCTTTTGCTGCGAAAGACGAGGCTCATCGAGCGGCGGATTTTTGTCTTCTTCAATGTCGTAAAAAGCGTTTTCGAGCGATTCTTCCGTCAGCGGATATTTTTTCGCGTAAACGCGCCCGATCCGCGAAAGCGGCAGCGTAGTTCCCTGCCCGTCGTCGCGCATCGCCACCACCTTTTCGCCGAAAACGTTCAGCACCAGAAAGAAGCGTTTTCGGCTTCTGCCTTTGGTTACAATCCTTCCCGGCTCGACCGTTTTCGCCAGCCAATCCTGCCGCAGTTCCGCTCTCGTATCGGGCAGTTTTTCCTGCAAGCGAAGCCTCCCGCTCGTCAAGCGTTCAAAACCGCGAATGTCTTCAACCGTGTAATCAAAATCGCTTGACGCAAGTTTCTGTTTTAATTCCTCGCGCCTTCTTTCCAGTTTCCGGTTTAATTTCGTAACCTTTCGCGCCGTTTCCCGAAAAGCGAAGCTTTTTTCGGCGATCTCGCGCACCTGTTCAAAATTTCCGTAAGCGTCGAGAAGATTCAAAAGGCTCGAATAAGTGGCGCGAAACTGGCTCTGCAAGGGATCGGGCTGAGATTTCAGGAGCGTTGCGATGCGCGGCGGATTCTGGAATTGTCCGGGCGCAAGCACGATAAACCCGACATTGTCGCGCCCGCGACGCCCGGCGCGTCCGGTCATTTGCTGTAATTCCGAAGCCTGTAAAGGTCGCCAGCCTTCATTCCCGCGCGTGTCGGCGTTGACCACAACGACCGTGCGGGCGGGAAAATCCACCCCTGCGGCTACGGTCGAAGTCGCAAAAATCGCGTCCAAAAGCCCGGCTGACATCATCTTTTCAATCAAAAGTTTCCAAGCCGGAATATGCCCCGCGTGATGCGACGCGACGCCGGCGCGAAGCAGCATTCTTCGGTGTTTGTGCGATGAAATTTCGGGATTCTGAGCGACGTATTCTTCAAAAATTTCAGCCCGCGCCGCTTGTTTTTCGGGGTTTGTTTTCTGCGAGCGGTCGGAAGCGACTTCAAGCGCGGCTTCGTCGCATTTGCGTCGCGTCGGCAAAAACACAATCGCGGGCAGCAGATTGAAGCTGCGAAGCGCCGTAATCAATTTCGGCGGCGGAATTTCAGGAAGCTTGTATCTCAATTCGCAAAATTAAGAAGTTGTTTTAAAGTTCGGGAAAGCTTGAAAACGAACAGCAATTATCAATTCTCCATTTTCCATTATCAATTATTTTTTCGGAGATTCCGGCTTTATTCACTGGAAAATAATGGATAATTGACAATTGATAATTGATAACTTCACTTTCATTTTCGCTCGTTTCCGACCTTTAAATCGCTTCTAAGCTAAAATCGAATCGCCTGTTGCTGTATTCCGAACCGCGCAGGCGTTTTTGAAACTTTTCGATTCGAGATTACTACACTATTGAAAATCAGCCAAATAAGCTGAAATCCCAAAAATGCCAAGCAGCAAAACGCCGATTCGTTTGACTATCGAAAACATAAAAAAATACAATCGCAATTATGCGAACGCGCACCAGACGGCAGAAGGAGATTTTGGATTACATCACCGAATTTATTGACAGCCGCGGCTACGAGCCTTCGTATCAGCAAATCGCCAAGCATTTTCAAATCAATTCAAAATCAGCCATCGCCAAGCATATCGCCGCGCTCGAACAGCAGGGTTTGATCACGCGGCGGCGCGAGAACGGGAGTTTTAATTTGCTTGTTCGCTCAAAGGTCGAGCTTTCAAACGATTCGATTTGTGAAATCGAGTGGCTCGATGTTCCGAAGAACGGGAATTTTTATGAGGAATGGGAAAATGAACCGCTAATGGTACCGAAATTTCTGCTCGGTTATTTGACGCCGAATCGCGTTCGCGCTTTTATGGTGCCGAATGATGCGATGCTGGATAAACAAATCCGCGAGGGCGACATCGCGCTCGTCGAGGAAAAATCGTTTGCCCGCGACGGCGAAGCGGTGGTCGCGGTAATTGAAAGAAACCGCTCGGTTTTGAAGAGCTTTTTCCGCGACGGCGCGTTTGTCGAACTGCGTCCGGCGAATGAAGATTTTGAAATTTTGCGTCTTGCCGCCAATAAAGTCGAAATCAGAGGAGTTTATCGCGGGCTTTTGCGACCTTTGATTTAGAAGTTTGAAGAATAAATTTAAGGAATTTTATTTTTTAACCTTTCCTGCTCAAATCTTCTATAGATTTTGGTGAATCTTTCTTGAGATAAAAAGCTGAAACCGACAAATAACACGAAACAACACAAAACAGAATCAACATATTCCATTTGTTTTTGTGTTTCTTCATAGTTTCGACCTCCTGAAAATTACAAAATCAGAATACTGCCTAAAAACCTTTGCGAATGGCAGAATAAACTTTTTTGCTAAACATTTTGCAATTTGCGTCCGACTTCTCAAATAGATAATCTGTGATTTACTTTAGTATTTTCGAAAATTGGGATTTTTATTGTGACAAACAGACAAACACCGAACGCGAGTTACAGCGTAACTTTGCGCGTTAAAATTCATAACCTGCCCGGCAAATTGGGCGAGCTTACAACAGCCATCGGGCGAACGGGCGGCGATATTGACGCGATTGACATTGTTTCGGTCGGCAAGGATTTTCTGGTTCGGGACATAACCGTTAATGCAGCGAGCGAGCAGCACGATCAGGAAATTGTCGAAGCAATCAGCCACATTGACGGCGTGGAATTAGTTAATGTTTCCGACCGAACTTTCCTCATACATCTCGGCGGCAAAATTGAAACCGTTTCCAAAATTCCTTTGAAAACACGCGCCGATCTTTCTATGGCTTACACGCCGGGCGTCGCCCGCGTCTGCGAGGCGATTGCGCGTGATCCCGAAAAAGCGTTTACGCTGACCATCAAGAAAAACACCGTCGCGGTCGTTACGGACGGAACTGCCGTTTTAGGCTTGGGCGACATCGGCGCGGCGGCGGCGATGCCGGTGATGGAAGGCAAGGCGCAGCTTTTTAAAGAATTCGGCGGGGTTGACGCATTCCCGATTTGCCTGAGCACAAAAGACCCGCACGAAATTGTTCAGACAATCAAAAACATCTCGACCGCTTTCGGCGGGATAAATCTCGAAGACATTTCCGCGCCGCGCTGTTTTGAAATCGAAGAACGTCTGAAGGAAGAGCTTGATATTCCCGTTTTTCACGACGATCAGCACGGCACAGCGGTCGTTGTTCTCGCCGCTTTGATAAACGCGTTGAAAATTGTCGGAAAGCGAATGGAAGATATAAAAGTCGTCGTCAGCGGGGTCGGCGCGGCGGGCGTCGCCTGCTCGAAAATTGTGATGGCGGCGGGCGTGAAAAATATTATCGGCTGCGACCAGACCGGCGCGATTTACGAAGGGCGCACCGAACGTATGAACTGGGTGAAGGATTGGTATGCGCGAAATACGAATCCGAACCTGGAGAAAGGCTCGATTCACGACATCATCAAAGGCGCGGATGTGTTTTTGGGTTTATCGGTTCCGGGCGTGATTGACGAGAACGATTTGAGACAAATGGCGGAAAACCCGATTGTCTTTGCAATGGCGAATCCGACGCCCGAAATTATGCCCGAAGACGCTGAAGGATTAGTCGCTGTAATGGCGACAGGCAGAAGCGATTATCCGAATCAAATCAACAACGTCCTGTGCTTTCCCGGAATTTTTCGCGGCGCTCTCAACTGCCGCGCCTCGCGCATCAACGAAGCGATGAAGCTCGCCGCCGCCAACGCGATTGCCGGAATTATTTCCGACGAAGAGCTTTATCCCGATTACATTATCCCTTCGGTTTTCGACAAAAGAGTCGCCGAAGCGGTGGCGGCGGAAGTCGAAGAAGCAGCGTATGAAACCGGAGTCGCGCGGCGGGAAAGAGCCACGTCGGAGACGAAATTTTAAGATTGAAAACGGTAGAGATTCGGCGTATTATTAAAATTTCAGCAAATGTTTTAAATCAAACGGCTAAGATAAAAGCCGGCTGTTTTAATTTTAAAAAGCGCAGGAGAAGATAAAATGAAAGTTGAGCGTCGTAAATTGGAAAAAATCTCCCTTTCAATAGTTGTAGTTTTCGCTTCTGTCTTTGCATTACAGGTTTCGGTTTTTGCCCAAGGCACCCGCCCGATGATACCGACAGATCGGCGCATAGAGCAAATAAATAGTCAGATTCAGCGGTCGGAACGGGATAAACTGACCCGCGAAATGAAAGGCGAAAACCGCAGCCCGGAGAATTCAAAGCAAAATCAAGCTATAAAAACTCAAATCAAGGAAGATTTTGAATCTCTCCAGGCGACTTATAATAAAATTGTTCTTAATCTGCAATCGGGCGATATTGAGCGTGGTTTTGTCCTGGAAGCGACGGCTGATATAAAAAAATTCGCCGCCCGCCTCAAACAAAATCTTGCGCTTCCCAAACCGGAAACAGGCGCGGCTAATGAAAACGCGGCGAAAGACGAGTTGAACCTCAACGACCGACGGAAATCGCTCCGCGTCCTCTGCCACCATATCTATAATTTCGTTACCAATCCGATTTTCAATGAGCCGACCGGAATAGTCATTGATCAAGCCGTCAATGCCGAGCGCGAGATAGATATAATTATCGAACTAAGCGAAAAAATTAAAGAGGCGGCGGAAAAATCAACGAATTGATGTTGGCGTTTTTTCTCGATTCGCATAGTTTGTATGAACATAAATATCGGCACGTGCGGCTTTCGCATCAACAAAACCGAGTATGCGAAGCTGTTTTCCACAGTCGAGATTCAGCAAACATTTTACCAGCCGCCGCAAATTTCCACGCTCGAACGCTGGCGGCGCGAAATGCCTGAAGAATTTGAATTTACGCTGAAAGCGTGGCAGTTGATCACACACGAATCTAAAAGTCCGACATTCAGGCGTTTGAAAAGACAGCTTTCCGAAACTGAAAAGGAAGAAGCCGGATATTTCAAACCGACTGCGATTGTCAGAGAGGCTTGGGAAACGACGCTCGCGTGCGCGAAGGCGCTGAAGGCAAAAACGATTTTGTTTCAATGTCCTGCGAGCTTTAAGCCGTATCAGGAAAATATCGAAAATCTGGAAAAGTTCTTTTCCGGCATC
>DATHTS010000166.1:0-3099 GCA_035462935.1 Pyrinomonadaceae bacterium | reverse complement strand
AAAACTCCATTCGATTTCGACGGCGACGGAAAAGCTGATTACTCGATTTTCCGTCCCTCTGCCGGTGAATGGTGGATTTTAAGAAGCGGCGACAGCGGAAATCGCGCTTTCCAGTTTGGAAATATTGCCGACCGGATCGTCCCGGCAGATTATACCGGCGATGGAAAAACTGATGTCGCTTTCTTCCGACCTTCGACAAATGAATGGTTTGTTTTAAGAAGCGAAGATAATTCATTTTATTCCGCTCCTTTCGGCGCGGCGGGCGATATTCCGATTCCGGCTGATTTTGACGGAGACGGAAAGGCTGACATTGCCGTGTTCCGTCCATCGGAAGCAAACTGGTATATCAATCGCTCGACCGGCGGATTTACCATTGTTCAGTTTGGAGCAAATGGTGATGTTCCTGTAGCAGCAGATTATGACGGCGACTCAAAAGCTGATTTGGCAATCTTCCGCCCATCAGCAGGAGAATGGTGGTTATTGAGAAGTTCAGATGGAGGAAATAGAGCTTTCCAATTTGGCGCTCCGACAGACAAACCGGTTCCAGCCGATTATACCGGCGACGGAAAAGTTGATGTGGCATTTTATCGACCATCAACAAGCGAATGGTTTGTTTTGAGAAGTGAAAACGGTTCATTCTATTCAGCGCCGTTTGGATCTGCTAGCGACATACCGGTTCCTGCCGATTTCGATGGCGACGGAAAGGCGGATATAGCGGTTTGGAGAGCGACGGATACAAACTGGTATGTAGCGAAATCTTCAGGTGGTTTTTCGATTGCCGCTTTCGGCGCTGCCGGCGATAGACCTGTTCCCTCGCCGTCAAACTAAAAAACTGAAATATAACAATCAAAGCGGAGCGAGACATTTTCTCTTTCCGCTTTTTTTTATTCGGCTTTTATATTAAATTGTTTGAAACAAAAGAATTCGGAGAAATTAAACTATGGCAGATGACCGACCGCCGATTACAAATTATCAGGATTTCTGGGATTTTTACGTTCTGGAACACAGCCAGCCCGCGACGCGCTTTCTGCATTTTATCGGCACCACGCTGGGAATCGTTCTGCTCATCTGGTTCATTCGACGCGGAACTTGGTATTACTTTCCGCTCAGTTTAACGGTCGGTTACGCTTTCGCGTGGTTTTCGCATTTTTTCATCGAGAAAAACAAACCGGCGACTTTTAAATATCCGCTCTGGTCGTTCGTTTCCGATTACAAAATGATGTGGTTTATGCTGACCGGCAGAATGGAAGCCGAGATCAGGAGAGTTTCAAGCAATTAACGGGTCAGAACCATCTGCGGCAGCGGATGGTTGAAGATTAGTATTTGCAGTCGTCGAATTTTTCTCAAGCTCTTGAGATGATCGAGTTAAACCGCCACGTAGGCGCAGGCGGTTCTGACCCGTTCTCATTTCTTTACCGCTCTAAAAAAAACTCTTGCTGCTTTTCCCGCTAATCATCTAAATTTTCTGAAATCATTTCGAGCGAGCGATTTTGACGATATCCGATATTAAAATGCCCGTCGTCAAATTCCTCGTGGACGTGCGGCACGCCTGCTTTCTTTAATTTTTCGCTCAAAATCTTTGCGCCTAAATCCAGCGCGAATTCATCCCGCGTTCCGGCGTCAATAAACAAAAGCTTGAGCGATTTCAAATTTTCGGCGTGTTTTTCAACCAGCCGCACCGGGTCGTGTTCGAGCCAGCGCGCCCAAACGTCTTCACGAATCTCGCCCGTCCGCAAATCGAAAGGCAGATCGAATCCTAATTCCGCATCGGGATTCGGCGAATAGCAGGCGCTCATTCCGATTGTGTTCAGCGCGGAAAAATCTTCCTTCTTTTTTCTCACTTCTTCGTTCCAAAATTTTTCGATTAATGCCTTCGGATTTCCTTTAATCGAGCGAAAACCTTCGGGAATTCCGGGAAAATAACAATACTCGAAATAGCAATCGCCGCTCGTCGAACAAGCGAGACCGAAAACGTCGGAATGCCGCATCGCCCTTATCAAAGCGCCGTAGCCGCCCGAAGATTTTCCCATTACGGCGCGTGAATTTCTATCGGCAATCGTGCGGAAATTTTCATCTACAAACGGCACGATCTCTTCGATGAGATAATCTTCATATCTTCCGGTCGCACTCGAATTGATATACTGCGAGCCGCCGAAATAGGTAAAACAATCCGGCATCACGGCGATCATCGGCTTGATTTTCCCACTGTTTATTAATCTGTCCATTCTCTCCGCCAGATTCGGCGTGAAGGCGGAATCATTTAAAAACATCTTGCCGCGCCCGGTAAATCCGGTTAGACAAAAAACGACTGGGAATTTTTTATCGCTTTCTTCATAATCCGGCGGCAGATAAACGTAAAGTTCGCGTTTTGAAGGGTCATTAAGCGGATTGTTTTTCAAAATTTCGCTTTCGTGGCGCAAAATTTCAACTTTTCCTTGCTTTTGGCTGTTTGCGTTCATAACATAAAAGTTTATGATGAAACGGGCGAAAAAATGAAATTTGAGATTGCATTTGAAATTTCAAAATTCAATCCCAAATCGCAAATCTAAAATCGAAAATAATTTATGGCTTCCGGCGATTTAATAAACGTCAATCCGAACCTCCTGAATTCGACCATCGAATTTCTGACGGCGATGGTTACACCGACGCTTTTGATTTCGGCGACCGGCTCGCTCGTGCTTTCGACTTCGACACGGCTCGGGCGCGTGGTTGACCGCGTGCGCGAATTGGAAAAACGGCTGAGTGAATTGATTTTAACCGAAGATAAAGATTCGATCCCGCTTTACGAACAGCGAATTGACACAATCGTAAAACTGCTCGACAAGGTAACGAGCCGGGCGCGGATTTTGCAACGCGCGATGGGCGCTTTTTATTACGGGCTGGGATTTTTTATTCTGACGAGCGTGACAATTGCCGTCGCCGGTCTTTTCAATATCTATCGCTGGATGCCGATTCCGGTCGGGATTGTCGGCATTATGTTTCTTTTTTACGGAAGTCTCTTAATGCTGCGCGAAACCCGGATGGCGACTGCGACGATCAACGCTGAGATGGATTTTACATGGGTGCTGGCGCGCGAGGTCGCGCCGAAGGAAATCATAG
>DATHTS010000165.1:0-3645 GCA_035462935.1 Pyrinomonadaceae bacterium | reverse complement strand
AAACCCGCCCGCTAACGCAGGCGGTTCTGACATCTTCTGTTCTGAGGTAAAATTATTAAATGAAGAAACCAACCAAAGAAGAACTCCAAGCGGCGGTCGGCAAAACAATCAACGATGTGATCGCGCCGAATCTGAAGGTTTTATTCTGCGGCATCAATCCCGGTCTTTGGTCGGGCGCGACGGGGCATCATTTTGCGAAACCGGGAAATCGTTTCTGGAAAGTTCTGCACCTTTCGGGATTTAGCGAGAGAATGCTTTCGCCCCACGAAGAGCGCGAGCTATTAAATCACGGTTATGGAATCACAAATGTTGTCGCCAGAACTTCAGCACGCGCTGATGAGCTTTCAAACGAGGAGATTTCCACAGGTGGAAAAAAGCTGGTTGAAAAAGTTCTGCATTTCAAACCGCGAATTTTAGCCGTTCTCGGCATCGGCACATATCGCATAGCTTTTAACCAGCCGAAAGCAAAATTAGGCTTGCAGGCGGAAATGATTGGCGAAACACGCATTTGGCTTCTGCCGAATCCGAGCGGTTTGAACGCGCATTATCAATTAAATGACCTGGCGCGGCTTTTCAGCGTATTACGCAAAACGGTTGAATAAATGAAAGCCGAAATTTTACAGCCGTTTCTACCTGAAAATCTCGCGCAAGCTGTTTCCGGTTACGTCTGGCGACAAGACAATATTGGTTTCTCATCGGCGCGAATCTTCCATCTGATGGCGGAAAATAAAAAATCTCTTTATCTGAAAGTTGATTCAAGAGCTTTCAGCCATTCTCTTTTAAAGGAAAAGGTTAAATTGGAGTGGCTCAAAAATCGGCTTCCTGTTCCCGAAGTTTTGCTGTTCACCGCAGATGAAAATAATGAATATCTTTTGCTCTCTGAAATTTCCGGTTTGCCTTCGAGCGACGATTCATTGAAAACCGATACTCCGCACGTAATCGAGCAGCTTGTAAACGGTTTGAAGATGATTCACAGTTTGCCGATTGAAGACTGTCCTTTCAAAACCGGTCTTGATTACAAGATTGAATTTGCGCGCGAAAGAATGATAAAAGGTCTGGTCGAAGAAGAAGATTTTGACGACGAGCGGCAGGGCAGAACCGCTGAAGATTTATTTGATGAACTTCTTGCAGTAAAACCGACGGATGAAGATTTAGTCTTTACGCATGGCGATTACTGCGCGCCGAACATCATTCTCAAAAACGGAAAACTAAGCGGTTTTGTAGATTGGGCAATCGCGGGTATTGCCGACAGGTATCAGGACATTGCGCTTTTAACGAGAAGCGTTCGTTATAATTTCGGCGAGGAATATGAAGAAAGCGTTTTTGAAATCTACAACATCAAGCCTGATTGGAAAAAGATTCATTTCTACCGTTTGCTCGATGAATTTTTCTAGAAGTTATCTCAAAAATAATATTATCGTTAAGCAAGCGGTCTAAGACTGCATTTCAGGCAACAATCTTCGGCAAACGCGGTCACAGACCGCTTGCTTAACCTTACCTTTTGTATTTTTGAGATAGCTTATAGCAATTAGTTGTAATGACAAATAAGGACGCTCACGTTTTGAGTCCCGCGTTTACGCGGCAAGGGCGCTAAGTTATAGTCAAGCCGACTAAAGTCGGGACTCAAAACTGTTGCCATTTTAATTTGTCAATACAATTAGTGATTACTAATTACCCTGTTTTACGGATTTGTTTGGAGTTATCAAACTCTTAACCAATTCAATCAGATTATCTATATCAACAGGCTTTGCGGTATGTTCCTGGTAGCCGACTTCAAAAGCCCGGGCGCGGTCTTGAAGACTTGCGTATCCGGTCAGGGCGATGGCGGGAACAAGCCCGCCTTGTTCGGGCGGGAGCTGCCTGATTTTGCGAATCAAGGCATAGCCGTCTTCGCCCGGCAAACCCACGTCGCTTATCAGGATATCGGGTTTAATTTGTTTAATCGCTTCGAGCGCCTCGGCGGCGGAAGCGACTGCGGTAACATCTACGGCATACTGCTGAAACATTACCTTTAGCATTTCGCGCGAGTCATCGTTATCCTCAACCAGTAATAAACGAATACCGTTAAGAAATTCTTTATCTTCTGATGTTTGAGAAGATTCAATAGTTTCTGAAGCCGGTTGAAATTCCTGTTTTGTGGAAGCAGGAAGCTTTACGATAAAAGTCGCGCCGTGATTTTCGCCTTCGCTTTTTACATCAACCGTTCCGCCGTGAAGCTCGACCAGATGCCGCACAATCGCAAGTCCGAGTCCGAGACCGCCGGCTTGCCGCGTGTAGGAACTGTCTGCCTGACGAAAACGCTCAAAAACGTAGGGCAAAAATTCCGGTTTGATGCCTTGCCCCGAATCTTCGACTTCGATTCTGACGTTTCCCGCGCTGTTTGTTGCGCGGAGGTTAATTTGTCCTTGATGCGGCGTGAATTTAATCGCGTTTGAAAGTAAATTCAAAAACACCTGCCGCAGACGGTCAGCGTCGCCTTCGATTTGACTTATATCGGAATCATACGAGGTGTTTAACTGAATCTCTTTTGCCTCAACCGAAGGAGAAACAACATCAATCGCCGCTTCGATTACGGGAATTAAGTCAATCGTTTCCCTCTTAAGTGTAAGCTTTCCGGTGATGACGCGCGAAACGAATAGAATATCCGAAATCATCTCGGACTGCGCTCTGGCATTGCGCTCGATTACGTCCAGCGCGTGGTTCGCGTCAATCCGATCCTGCGATTCCCCGCGAAGCAAACGAATCCAGCCGAGCATGGAATTCAGCGGCGTTCTGAGTTCGTGTGAAAGCGTTGCGAGAAACAAATCCTTCTGCCGGTCGGATTCTTCCAGTTGATTTAACAAATCGCGCGTTTGATACTGCTTTTCTCTCGCTCTTAAAGCCCCGCGCACGGCGCTAACAAGCATCGTTATCCGAATCGGTCGCTCGACAATTGTCGCGTTAAAGCGAGTGCCGACGGTTTCTAAAAGTCTTTCGGCATTTTGTCCGTTAATTGCAAAAATTACAACCGGCAAATCCGACCAGATCGGCTGTCGGTTGAACGATTTAATGAGAGGTTCGAGATTTCCGTTTTTCAGAGCCTCTTCCGCTAACAAAACGGCTCCCGCGCCTAAGGCTATGTTCTTTTCCAGTTCTTTAACATCAACACAGACTTCCGATAAAATTCCGGCGTTCTCGAGCGTTGAGCAAACCAAAGAAGCGTCACGTCCGGTCGGCATAAAAACGAGAACCCGATTTTCCAAATTTTCAGTTTCCTTCGCTTTCACTGCCATCTTTTTTCATTAATTCTTCGCCTTTACCGTGATAAACAGGAATTCCGGTTAACACGCCGTGAAAATCCGTCAGCGGTTTTCCAAGCCGGATTCCGCCCCGATCAATGCTAAATTCACGAATTGTGCGCTCGTGTTTTCCGGTGCGTTTTTTCAGAACGGAAATCGCCTGCCGGACTTCGCCGCCAGCTTCGAAGTAACGCAGCAAGACGACCGTGTCAGCCAGATAACTCATATCTATCGGCGTTTGCATCGTTCCGACCAATCCGTATTGCCCGACGATAAGAATGCTGACAATGCCTTTCCGGTTTAAATACGCAAGCAGCTCGTGAAACTGCATCGTTAAAAAACGCTCCTGCGGCGTTGACATCAGATA
>DATHTS010000164.1:0-5429 GCA_035462935.1 Pyrinomonadaceae bacterium | reverse complement strand
AGCGCTCTGCCGAATTCCGCCAATGAGCTGCGCGTGTTTCGGATAAGCGAATCGAGCCGGTTGCGGTGCATGATAAATTCCTTCGCCATCCGGTCGGTTTCCACCGAGTTTTCCGCCTCCATAATCAGACGATCAATCTCATCCGGCGCAAGTCCCGATGAAGGCGTAATCTGCATCGCCTGTTCAAACCCGGTCATTTTATCCTTCGCTGAAACATTTACAATCCCGTTTGCGTCAACTTCAAACGAAACGTCAATTTGCGGAACCCCGCGCGCCGCCGGCGGAATGCCGATGAGCTCAAATTTTCCGAGGCTTCGATTCATATTCGCAATGTCGCGCTCGCCTTGTAGAATATGGATTTCAACCGATTGTTGATTGTCAACGACCGTCGTAAAAGTCATCGTGTTTTTAAGCGGAATCGTCGAGTTGCGCGAAATGAGCTTGACGAACAAGCCGCCGCGCGTTTCCAAACCGAGTGAAAGCGGCAAAACGTCCAGCAGGACAATATCTTTGACATCGCCCGACATAACGCCGCCCTGAACCGCCGCGCCCATCGCCACAACTTCGTCCGGGTTGATTTCCGTCGAAGGCTCTTTGCCGAAAAGCTCCGTAACCGTTTTTACAATCACCGGCGAGCGCGTCTGTCCGCCGACGAGAATAACTTTGTCAATATCCACCGGCTGGAGCTTCGCGTCCCAGAGCGCTTTTTGACACGGTTCGACGGTTGATTCGACCAGATCGCCGACCAGTTCTTCAAATTTCGAGCGGGTTAAAATCGCGTTGATATGTTTCGGTCCGCTCGGATCAGCCGCGATAAAAGGCAAATTGACGTTTGTTTCCGAGACGCTGGAAAGCTCGCATTTGGCGCGTTCCGCCGCTTCTTTCAGGCGCTGCAGCGCAAGGCGGTCGCCTTTCAAATCAATGCCGTGCTCGTCGAGAAAATTCTTAACCAGCCAACCGATAATCCGCTGGTCAAAATCTTCTCCGCCTAAAAATGTGTTGCCCGATGTCGAGAGGACTTCAAAAACGCCGTCGTTAATTTCCAGAATCGTGATGTCGAACGTTCCGCCGCCGAGGTCGTAAACCGCAATCTTTTCAGTTTTGTTTTTGTCGAAGCCATATGCGAGCGCGGCTGCCGTCGGCTCGTTGATGATTCGCTCGACTTCCAGACCTGCAATTTTTCCCGAATCGCGCGTCGCCTGCCGCTGCATATCGTCGAAATAAGCGGGAACGGTAACGATTGCTTCGGTGATTTTCTCGCCTAGAAACTCTTCCGCTGCCAGCCTTAGGCGCTGCAAAACAATCGCCGAAATTTCCGGCGGACTGTAAACGTGGTCAAGCACGCGGATATGAGCATCGCCGTTCGGAGCTTCGACAATCTCGAAAGGCACTGTGTCGCGCATCTTTTCGACTTCTACCGAATTAAACTTGCGCCCGATAAGCCTTTTCACGGCATAAAGCGTGTTTATCGGATTGGTTACCGCCTGGCGCTTGGCAATCTGCCCGACCAGGCGCTCGCCTTTTTCGGTAAAGCCGACCACCGAAGGCATTGTTCTGCCGCCTTCTTTGTTCGGGATAATCTGCACCGCGCCGCCTTCCATCACCGAAACGCAGCAGTTGGTTGTTCCTAAATCTATTCCGATTACTTTGCTCATAATTATTTGATTAAATTCGTGAGTCTGAAAATTTATATAAAAGTTCCGAGTTCAACTAACAAAATTAGGTTTCCAAAATCAATTTTTTATTCAGCCGGAGAATGCTCGGCTTTGGATTCCGAGCCGTTAGAGCCGGGCGATGAAACTTTGACCATCGCCGGGCGGATAAGTTTTTCGCCCAGACGGTAGCCGCGCACAAGCTCGCCGATAACATAATTCGGAGGATATTCTTCGCTTTCTTCGGCGGCGACGGCATCGTGAAACTGCGGGTCAAACGGCTCGCCGATTGAAAGAATCGGCTCAACTCCCATATCCGCCAAAACTTCATTAAGCTGCTGGCTGACCAGTTCGATGCCTTCATAAAATTGCTGGAAATCCTGTGTTTTACCGTTTGCCAAGCCCGAAGCTACGTCCAAAGCGCGATTTAAATTATCCAGCACAGGAAGTAATTCCGTAGCGACATTACCGACCTGATTACGGAAGGTTTCACCTTTTTCACGCTCGGTGCGCTGGCGATAATTATCGAAATCCTTCTGCCGTCGGCTGAGAGTGTTTTTCAATTCCTTACACTCGCTTTCTAGTTCAGCAATCTGCCCGCGAAGAATCTTTTCTTCCGTTTTTTCGATTTGAAAGTTCGCCGGAAAATGATTGTTCAAAGATGGAATTAACGGAGATTTGTTATTACCGGCAAGTTCCGCGCGCAGAAATTCGGGAATGTGTTCGTCGGAAATATCTTCCTCAACTTCGACCACCATTTCCGAAGAAATATTGAGGTCTTTTTCCTTCGCCTCAAGTTCTTTTAGAAAATCGTCCACCGAGGGCGTGTTTTCCGCCTCAAATTCCGCCGAAAATTGTTCTTGGTTAGAATTCATTTTGTTATAGGGATTTATAAAATTTGAGTTTGAGAGTTACGCTTTTTCTTCCGCCATCAGTTTTTCCAGCATTTTTGCCACGTAACTGACGACCGAAATCATTCTGGCGTATTCGATTCGGGTTGGACCCAGCACGCTTAAACTTCCCGTCGCGCCGCCTTCGCCGATTCGGTAAGGCGCCGTGATAAGCGTGCAGTTTTGCAGGGAAGGCGCGGAGTTTTCGCTGCCGATAATGACGTGAACGTCGCTGCTGAGAGAATGCTCGCGCCCGATACATTCGCTCAAAATCTGCACCAGCCGCGATTTTTCCTCCATTGTGCGAAGCAATTGGCGCAGGCTTTCAAAATCGCTGAAATCGCGGTTTCCCAAAATGTTCGACGCGCCGCCGACATAAACTTCGCCGCGCAGAGCGTCTTCGTCCTCGATGCTCTGCGAGCAAAGAATTATCGCGGTTTGCAGCATTTTATCGAAAAGCGCCTTTTCTTCGTGCATCAATTTCAGAATTTCCGAGCGAATTTCCGCCAAACTTTTTCCGCCAAACTCGACATTTAAATATCGCGCCGTGCGGTCGAGTTCTTCCTGCGTGAAAGTTTCATTAAGCCGGATAACCTTGTTGTGAACGATACTCGGCGATGAAACCAGCACGACCAGAACTCTTTTGTCGGAAAGATTTACGAATTCGATATGCTGCAAACGGTCGTGCGCCAAGCTTGGCGAAACGACGATACCGATGTTTTTTGAAAGAACCGAAAGAAGCTGTGATGTCTTCTCCATTAAATGATCAGGCGTGTCCTGAAATTCTCCCTCGCCAAGCCCGAACTCCTTGTTTATCAAGCGTAAATCCTCGTTTGATAAAGGCAGAACGCCGAGCAGATGGTCAACGTAAAAGCGATAGCCTTTGTCGGTCGGAACTCGTCCGGCAGAAGTGTGCGGCTGTTCGACCAGCCCCATTTCTTCCAATTCGCTCATCACATTGCGAATGGTTGCCGAACTTACGGCAAAGGTATCGGTAAACTTTTCGGCAACGGATTTTGAGCCGACCGGCTCGCCCGTTACGAGGTGTTCGCTGATAATGGCGGAGAGAACTATTTGCCCGCGAGTATCGGGAAGGTGTTTATCTTTTGCACTTTTCTCGCTGAAATCACGGACAGACATCGTTTTGCTAGAGAGTTTGAAGCACTCCTCGAATAAGGATATGCTTTGTTATTGATAGCATTTTACCGGTGAAACTGTCAAGAAATATCAGTTAAACTTAGATAAACATTTTTTTATGCCTGCCAAACTCGAAACTATTAAAAATTTCTACGCTCAAGCCTTTCAAATTCTCGACAAAAAACGCGATGTTCCAGAAATCAACGTTGAATTTTATCCATACATCGGCATCAATCACACGATTCGCGTCCGCAACGGCGAGGTTTTTGTCCGCATCGCCGAAATCTTTCAAGACGCGCCGCTCGAAGCGCAGAAATCTCTGGCTTTTATTCTCGTTGCAAAACTCCTCAGAAAAAAAATTCCGCCGCAAGCCGAACAAACCTATCGAGAGTTTGTTAAAACGCAGGAAATACAAAACAAAGCCCTCGAAAACAAACGCGAAAGAGGAAGAAAGGTTATCACTTCGGCAAAGGGCGAAGTTTATGATCTGGAAGAGATTTTCGCCCGCATAAATAAACAATATTTTTCTAACCGTTTAGAAAAACCGACTTTAAGCTGGTCGGCGCGAAACACTTTCCGCCGTCTCGGTCATCATGATTCGGTTCACCGGACAATCATCATCAGCAAATCACTCGATGATAAAAAAGTTCCGAAATTTGTGGTCGAATTTATCGTTTTCCACGAAATGCTTCACATTCTGCACCCGACCCAGCACCGAGACGGCAGACGTTATTATCACACGCCCGCATTTCGGCTCGATGAAAAAAAGTTTGTATATTTCGATGAAGCGGAAGATTGGATTGAGCAGAATGCACGGAAACTGAACCAGAGGGCGAAAACTAAACGATAGTTAAATTGCTTAACAAGCTAATTTGCGAATTAGTAAACCACATAATTTGAAGGGCGAAATGCTTCCGTTGCATCTTTTAATTTTAGCTATTCTTAATTCGATTTTCATTTAGATCTTTGATTTACTTCTGGAATCTGCATCAACGATTCGTTGAAAATAATTAGTTACAAAATTTGCGACAATCGCTATTAAGCCAAATACTGCCGGGATCCATCCCGTTTTCACCATCCCCTTAATTGTTTTATTATCATATTCAACTCCCACTTCCGGCGGCATATTGAAATTTTCAGATTCAATACCCATTATAAAATTTTTATCGTCTAACCAAACTTTTGCTTTCGATGATAAGCTAAGTTTCCTCACTATCTCCTTCAAGTTGTCTTGTCCATAAAAATCAATAACAGATTGTGACAGACCATATTCTTTTCCATTTGATTGGAGAATTATTTTATCAGCGCTTTCTTTGAAATAAACCTTTTGATATGTGATTTCAGTCACGTGATAATCTTCTAGCTTTACCGGCTCATGAAAATAATAATAGGCGGCAAGCAAACTGCCTCCTACGATAAACACAATACCAAAGGCATAAATCCGCGAACTTTTTGCCATCAAATAAGGCAATGCGACGGACAAAATAATTCCGACAATTAAATACATTAAAAATCTCATAAGTATTCAGCAACAGAGATTTAGCTGTTTAACCGCCACCTCCAAACTGCTCTAAAATCGCTCCGATCAAGCCGAAATCCGAAATCGTCTTTCGCTCGAAACCGTTCTGCATAAAGCGAGTTTCTACTAAATAATGTGTGATTACCTGCTCATTCGTCCCTTTCGGATTTCCCAGAATCTCAACAATCGCCTCTGCCGACCCGATTTCTTTTGAAAAAGTTACGACCATAG
>DATHTS010000163.1:0-9017 GCA_035462935.1 Pyrinomonadaceae bacterium | reverse complement strand
CCGCTCTCCCAAGAGCAGAAAGGAGAAAATCATATGAGAATTATTCAGAACAAAAAGACAAAAGTTCTAGCAACAACGTGTTTAATGATTATTTTTGGAATTATTTCAGGGTGGAGCTGGACGTATTTTAGCAAAAATGGGATCTCTTTTGCTTCGACCAAACCAATACATATAACTGTAAAGAATCAAGAGGGTGTCCCGCTACTTATCTCAGCTACACACACAGATTCAAATGTATTTAAACCAAGATATGGATATAGTTTAACCAATGTAAGCGATAAAACCATTCGAGCTTTTACAATACAGGAGGATGTTTTTTTCGGGAGTAAAAATGCACAGCAAAGTGGGGCTGTTTTCAAGAATTTATCATCCGAAACAAACGTGCTCCGTCCAAACGCTTCGCGCCACGAAAATGCTGGCGGAAATACAAAGTATTCTGAGGAAGTCAACGAGATTGTTTTATCCGTAGATTTTGTTGAATTCAATGATGGGACAACCTGGGGAGTAGATAAATATAACTCCGCAGAACGTTTAGCAGGTTACCGTGCTGGTGCAAAAATGGCTCTTGAGTGGTTCAGTCAGAAACTAGAAGCAAAGAGTTTTGAAGCCTTTACAAATGAAATTGATGCAGATGCAGTTAATTTTGCACTCCAAGCAGATAAATCAAAGTCAAGTACATGGAAAGATGGTTTTGAATATGGAGTTGGAATTATCCGTAATCGCCTTAAAAAGGCTATCAAAGAAGAAGGCTTAAAAGGAGTTAAAGAAGCGTTACAAAAACCTTTTGATACTTCAGAAAGGAGGCAAGAAAAATGAAACAAAGATTATTTTTTATTCTTACCTGCGCCAGCCTTTTCTTTGGTTCATTTTTGATTACCAATAGAGTTTTAGCTGATATTGTGACAAATACAATTGGAACACCTATTTGTGATTCATACATGAGTCCGGAAGGTGATAAATGCTACGAATTAAGGTGTACCTTCCAAACTGGTAATTCGCCTGTGAATTATGACAAATGTGAGAGTGTTGACGGAAAATGGGAAGATCCGAAAGCAACTTACAAAGCTACTCTTTGTGAGCATGGAACGTGTAAAAGCCCAAGTGATGTATTGTCCTGCGAGACAAAACTGGCGTGATTGATAATCGTGATGCAGTATTTACCAGCTTAAGATTATGGCAGGACAAGAATCACAACGCAATCTCCGAACAAGACGAACTCTATACATTACCATCATTAGAAGTGACAAAATTTGAACTCGATTATCACGAATCCAAACGAACTGACGAACACGGAAACAAGTTCAAGTATCGAGCGAAAGTATGGGATGCGAACAAAGCGAGAGTCGGACGCTGGGCTTGGGATGTGTTTCTCATTTCGAGTGGAAATGCTTCTGCCGAAACTTCTCTCTTAAAGAGATTCAGCACATCAACTGTATTTTTAGGATTTGCCGAGTTTTTAAGCGACAAAAATAAATCCGAGTGCAAAAGCCAAATGATTATTAATTAAACCTAAACTAAGAAGCCCCAAAATTGGGGCTTCTTTTTTATTTTAATTATTGTTGGCTTAAAGCTCTGATTTCCGCCGGTTCGGGCGGAAGGAATCTGCGCGGATTAATCGCTCTGTCGTTTAACCGAACTTCATAATGAAGATGCGGTCCGGTCGAGCGTCCGGTCGAGCCGACTAAACCGATAAGCTGACCGCGCTGAACCAGATCGCCAGCCTGAACTTCCAATCTGGAAAGATGCCCGTAGCGCGTGGTCAAACCGTTGCCGTGGTCAATCTCGATCAGGTTGCCGTATCCGCCCTGCCAATCGGCTTTGACGATAACGCCGTTTGCGGGCGCGACGACTAAATCGCCTCTGTTCCCGTCAATATCCATTCCCTGATGAAACTCGACGTTGCGCCCGCCGAACGGATTGCGGCGATAGCCGAACTCGTTGTTGATTTTGCCCAAGTGAGCCCACATCGAAGGCAGAAATTCGGGGCTGCTGGTCGTTTCAATCACGCGGAGACGATTTTCGATTTCCTTTTCCTCTTCTTCGGATTCGATTTCGAGCAAAGGTCCGCCCGCGTTATTGGTAATTTCCAATTCCATATCGGGTCGGTTGTAATTGATTGCTCTATAGCCGGAGGAGGGATTTTGTCGGGTCGGGTTTTGCTCGCTTAAAGCGGCGGTTTGAATCTCGTTGAAGGCATTGCTCTGAACAAGTCCGACAATGCCGAATATTGTGATACCGAAAGTTAAAACTAAACTCGCGGCGGTTTTATTAAGAAATTTTTTAGAAACTTCTATTCTTCGTATTTGAATTTTTGATTTTGATTTTTGTGTAAAAAGAAAAGTGTAATAATTTTTTTGCATTACGCCTTTTTAGCTCCTTTAAATGATTACGCGCCGAAAATCCAACGTTTCAGCACACGGAACCACGAAAGTACCGCCTAGGGCGACTGACGCGATCCTTACTTAGAGTTTTGAAAGTTTTTATAAAACGCAAAACTCTCTCTGGGGTTTAGGTCTTATCCAAATTTTAATAATTTATTTTGGAATTAAAGAAAAGAAAATAACACAAGCAATTGATAAAAGCAAATGCGCTCAATAATTTCACGATTGCTCGGTGCTATGTCAATTCGGAAATTATACGAATTTCATATAACTTCCGAAAACAATCTTATACTATTACCGAAAAAAAATCTAGCTCGCTTTTTCCCCTTTTCTCCGGTTGTCCTGCCAAGCGCGGAAAACCAGCAAAGCGACAAAGATAAATAAAGCGGCGAATACCAGAACAACCAAGATTTTTATCGCGGCTGTTAAAAATCCGATAAATGCGATTATTTGCTTTAATAAAGTGATGATCAAGCCTAAAATAACGAGGATTGTTCCCCATTTTCCCGCAGCTTTTAACCAGATTGGCATAAATTAAATTTCTCCAGTATTACTAAGATTTTTTTCGGTCAAGCGGCTGCTTTAAATAATTAAAAACCGCCGTCCTTTTTCATAATAAAGAATTTCTAACGATTTTTCCACGTCTTAGCCCGCGGCTTGGTAGAAAAATCCGTTTGCGAATCAAACTCGCTTAATCCACTGACGTATTCAACGTTATCTCTCCGAGTCGCAAAATCATATTGACGTTGCTCTTTATTTCTCGATTTGAAGATGTAGTCTCGCACAAGATAAAAGCCTAAACCGAGGAGTAAAAGAGGCAGAACGAATTTGGTCAGAAAGCGGAAATTCAAAAACATCTGCAGGAAAAACGACACGCCGAGAACCGTCAAAACTATTCCCCAAGCCCGCGGATTTCCCGAAAATCGCTGCACTAGAATATCTTCGGCATCATTGGGCGTAACGCCCGAACGAATCATCCGCGCCGTGCGAAACGAATCCAACGCCGCGAAAAGCCACATTCCAAGAAAACCGAGAACGAAAATCGGCATTCCGCCCGTCAAAACCGCCATTTGAAAAAGCCCCACAAAGACTGCGAAATAAATCAGTGCTTTTGAAGTTTGCCCGTTGTAAGCCGCTCCCAAGCCCGGACAGATGAGCGATAAAACCGTGGCGATTAGCGGCGAGGTTTGCTTTTTCACAAACGGCGCGTAGGAAGATTGATTGTGCTGACGCAAAAGCTCGATGCCTGAAACAATACAATCCTGGCAAAACGGGAAGCCTTTAATGCGGTGATCGCAAGTGGAGCATAGCGGCTTTCCGCACCCGTTACAGTTGACGACCGCCGCATTGTGAATGTGATAAGCGCAATTCATTAGTTAAACGTTAAAAACTCTGACAATTTTCTATCTTCTCTTCTTATTTTTATTTTGCCTTTTACCTTTTTACTTTTACCTTTCAGAAGCCCCTTCTACAGGCTCTGAATTCGATTTCTGCCCGACGTTTGTATTGCTTAAAACAATATCCGCTCCCTGCTGATAAGTTTGCCCGGCAAGCTCAAAGCTCTTTTGATAAATTCCGCCGAGCGAACCGTCGGTGGAAACCGTCTGGCTTAAAAGTAAAACGGCGAAAAGCATCATCATTGCGACGGGCGCGAGCTGCGGCGCGGAAATCGGGAAGCTCAAACCGCGCATCCATTCTCTCGCCTGCGAAACCCACGTGGCTTTAACTTTTTCGGCTTCGGTCGTGCCGATGGTCGCCTGCAAAATTTTATCGTGCAGACCGACGGGCATCGGTAATTCTTCATTTTTATAGGTGTAAAGAGCCGCAATCGAGCGCACTACAGCGCCGGGTAAATCCGTGCATTCATTGCACAAAACGGCGTGGCGTTCCCAGCGATGGAAAATCGGCGCGGGCAGAAATCCGTCAAGATAATCGGTCAGATAATTTTCAAAATCTTCGCACGCCATCGCCGTTTCGGGCGTCGTCATCGAAATTATTCGCGCTTCAAGAGCAGTCATCGCGTGTTTGGGCGCGGAAATTTCGTGGCAAAGCTCCAGCGCATCTTTTACTTCATTTAAAAGCGAATGGCACAGAGGGCATCGCAAAGCATGAGCGGCAACCGATTTGTGAGTTTTGCTGTCCAAAGCTTTGTCTAAATAATCGCTTAGATATTCTTCAAACTCGGAACAATTGATTATTTCTTCATCTTGATAACTCATAAAAAATCTCAAATTTTAAATTACATATTTCAAATTTGTTTTAAATTTCAACCACGCGCATCCGACGCAAAATCTTTGCCAGCTCGATTCGTCCGCGGTTAATACGCGATTTAACCGTTCCTTCGGGAATATCGAGCGCGTCGACAATTTCCTTGTAACTCAGCTCCTCGATGTCGCGCAAAATCACGCAAGTCCGAAGATCGGGCGGCAGTTTATCAATTCCTTCCTGCACCTGTGCGCAAAGCTCGCGGCGTTCAATTTCCTTATGCGCCGATGTTCCAATCGCCCGCAAATGGAACGTATGATCCTCGACATCATCGGCGTAGGAATTTTGCGGATTACGCTGGCGATGCCTATAATCGTCAATTATCAAATTTCGCGCCAATCTCATTAACCAATTCGATAAATCACCTTGTTTGGCATCGTATTGGTCGAGCGTTTTATAAATACGTATAAAAACTTCCTGCGTTAAATCCTCCGCCGCTTCGACGCTTGATGTAAAACGGTAAGCCAAATTAAAAATCCGGCGCGAATAAGAGGAAACAATCTCTTCCCACGCCGCCCCGTCCCCGGCGCGACAGCGACGCACAATATCCGCGCCGTCAACTGCTGCAATCGTCTTTACCGCTTCCAAATTCTCTCTCCAATCAGCATTTGCCCACAGGCAACAAAAAAGTAAAGCTCACCTTGTCAATCTTAGTTTACGGCATCAGGAGAAGAAAAGTTCAATGTAAATTCTTTTGTGGGATTTAATAAAACAAAAATACGCGAGAATCTGATTTATCCGCGCGTATTCCTGTTGTTGATTTTCGTTTTTAGATACTTTTATTTTTTCGATTTCGATGTAAATAACTTGACTTCCTGCGGCGAAAGCGGGCGATAAGCGCCGACGGCAATATAATCATCTTTGATATGCCCGATTTGAGTTCGTCTTAATTTAACGACTGAGTTTCCAATGGCATCGAACATTTTGCGAATCTGCTGGTTGTGTCCTTCGTAAAGCGTAACTTCAAACCACGCATTTTTGTCGGTTGTTCTAAGTTCTTTGATTTGCGCGGGCGCGGTTTTAAAGCCGTCTTCCAATCGTATCCCCCGGCGCAGCTTGTTTATCGCATTTTCGTTGGGAATGCCTTTTACTTTTACTTCATAAACTTTCGGGACGGTTTTTGATGAAGCGACAAAGTTGGCAAAATCACCGTCGTTGGTCAGAATAATCAATCCTTCCGTGTTGTAATCCAAACGCCCAACGGGGAAAAGCCTGCCGTATCCTTGGACCAAATCCGTAACAAGTTTTCTGCCTTCCGGGTCCGCGGCGCTCGACAGATAACCTTTCGGTTTATTGAGCAGAATATAAGCGTTTTCGCGCTTGGCTAACTTGAGATTGATGAGTTTTCCGCGCACTTTAATGTGATCGGTTTCCGGGTCGGCTTTCGTGCCGAGTTCGGTAACGATTTCGCCGTTGATGGTTACTTCACCGGCTTTGATTAGCTCTTCGGCAGCGCGGCGCGAAGCGATTCCGGCTTGGGCGATAAGTTTTTGTAATCTTTCCTGCATATTTATAAACGAAAATTTTAGCTTATTTTCGTTCGGCTTTCATCTTCCAATTCAAAGCTCGTTTTGTAAGACGGCATCGGTTTATGCATAAATTCATTGGTTTGGAAGACAAAATCCCGTTTAAAATTTTCGCTGTGGCTTTCCAGAGAGGATATTTTTATCGTCTCGCCGTTTGAAAGCTCCATTCCCAAAGACCAAATCGGATCGCCTTCGCTGTCTTTTTCCTCGATAAGACAAAACTGCTTGATTTGCTCAAAGCTGAAAATATTTTCCCTTTTGCCGAACAAACCGCGCCTGACGAAGGCGACAGTTTCCGTTTGCCGATTAATAAAAACTTTGGTCACCGGAGCGTGAAAGATAACCCAAACACCCGCTGCAACTGCAATCGCACCCATCAGAAAAGCCAGATAAATCGCGTATCGCGGAACTTCATCCGCATTTGTAAAACCGCCGAGCGAGCCGTAAACGAAAACTCCGCCGATAAAAACGAAAAGTAAACCCAAAATCCACAAACAACCCGGCGCTTCCTGGATGATTAATTCATTTCCGGTTTGTTCGATTTTCATAAAAAGGAAGTCCTTTGTCCTTCGAGAGTTGAATTTTAATTACGTTCTTGAAATAAATTTAATTGACAAAGGACTAAATGTAATGAAAAAAAAGGTTGAGAAGAAAAATCGGAAACTCTGAACTATTTCGGATATTTACTGCAAAATAGCTTAGAGTTCAAAGTTTATAATTTAAAGTTTAATTCGCTTTCTAACCTATTTTGTCAATACAACTAAATGCTATTGAACTAAATCTTCAAAATCTTCGATGCTCGGCAATTCCGACAAATCCTTCAAGCCGAACTGAATCAAAAAATCCTTCGACGTGCCGTATTGCATCGGTCGCCCGACGGTTTCCTTTCTGCCTTTGGCGATAATCAAGCGTTTATCGAGAAGCGTTTTTATCGCCGAAGCCGACTGTACGCCGCGAATTTCCAGAATTTCCGGCACGGTTACCGGCTGTTTATAAGCGATAACCGCGAGCGTTTCCAAAGCCGCAAGCGAAAGCTTCGCCGACGGGCGGGTTTTCAGGAATCTTCTTACCTCTTCGTGAAATTCCGTGCGCGTCGAAATTTGCCAGCCGCCGGCGATTTCTCTCAATTGCAAACCGCTTTCGCGCTCGTCGTATTCCTGCTTTAATTCTTCAACCGCCGATTGAATGGTTTCCCGGTCTTCTTCCAGAACTTCGGCAAGAATTTTAACTGTTAAAGGTTCGTCAGCCACAAAAATCAGGGCTTCAATTATGGCGACGAGTTCGCCGATGCTTCGCGGTTGTTTTTCTTCAGTTTCAACTTCCATAGAAATTTCCACCGCAGAGACGCGGAGACTCGGGGAAAATTAAAACAGAATAGAGTAGGCTTCGCAACTTGATTGACTAGATAAAACTTAATTCTAATCTGCGTTTATCTGTGTTCATCTGTGGCTTCACTTTCTTAAATTTCTCTGTGTTTCCGTGTCCCTGTGGTTAAAGAATTAAACTTTTCTCAAAATAATATCGCCGAAAGTTTTGTTTTGCAGCAGCTTCACGCTTTCCGTTCGCACAATTTCAAGAACGGCGATAAAGGCGGTGACCAGTTCGCGTTTTGTGTGCATTTCATTGAAAAATTTGAGCAGGCTCAATTCCTTTTCCTTGAAAATTCTCTTTTTAATCTGTTTGAGCATTTCCGCCAGCGTAATTTCCTCGCGCTGGATTTCCAACTGGATTTCTTCTTTGTGCCGCGCGAGAATTTTTTGGAAAACGTTCAGCAAATCGAAAACCGTCGCGTTGACTTCGGCGTTATTTTCGTCGGATTCGATTTGCCCGCGCGTGAAAACGGCTTGTTCAACGGTCGTGCGCTCGTAAAGCATCTGCGCTGCCGATTTGAATTTTTCGTATTCGAGCAGACGGTCAACCAATTCCTGGCGCGGGTCTGCAAAATCTTCTTCGGCGTCGGCAAAAATCTCGCGCGGCAGAAGCATTTTCGATTTTATCTCGATCAAAGTCGCCGCCATCACCAGAAAATCGCCCGCAATCGTTATATCGAAGCTTTCCATCAAGCGGATATAGCGCAGATATTCGTCCGTTATCCGGGCAATCGGAATGTCGAAAATATTCGCTTGCTCCTGTTTGATGAGGTAAAGCAAAAGGTCGAGCGGTCCGGCAAATTCGCCGAGCTTTAGTTTTATCTCTTCATTTGCTTCACCAACGATTTGCGGCGTTTCTTTGTAAAAATCAAAACTGATTTGTTCGGTTTGCTGCATTGAGTTTTTGAAACAACGGATTAACGCGAATTTTCACAGATTTGAAAGTAAATAAAATCCGTGTAAATCTGCGTTAATCCGTTGTTTTATCTTTTCGTTTCGCGCAAGTAAATTATGTAATCAACCGGCGGCGGCGCAAAGCCGTCAGCTCGCATCTGCGTTAAAATCTGCCCGCGATGCGACATTGAATGAAAAACAACGTGCGTCAGCATCTCGCGGAAAGTATTTTGATATTCGACGCCTTCGCTGGTTTTGTATTTTGCTGTTTGTCCCAATCCTTCATCGTCGAATTTTTTTAAAAGCCTTTCGTATCTTTCCGCCGTTTCACGCGCCAGATTGCCGCAGTCTTCGAGCGTTAAATTTTGCCAGAAATCAAACCCGGTCGAATCTTTTCCGTAAAGCCTCTCAAAATATTCTTTCTCCGTGATAAGCAGATGCGCCAGAATTTTCTGCGCCTTATCGCTTCTGTTTTCTTTCAAAGCGGTAATAACGCGACGGTTTGCCCAATCGTTAAAAGCGAAAAGCTGTCGTAAATGCTCGATTGTGTTCATCGAATTTCAGATTTCAGATTCCAAATT
>DATHTS010000162.1:0-19601 GCA_035462935.1 Pyrinomonadaceae bacterium | reverse complement strand
CAAAATTAATATAGTCAATCACTGCCAAGTCGCTTTTTCTTAAAATAGTTAATTTTGTTCCATTTATTTCAGCTTTAAGTTCAGGGTGTTTGTCTGAAAACCCGCTTACTTCGGAAGGATCCCGCATTTGCTTGCAAATTTCACAGTCTTCTTCTCGATATCCCGTGATGAGCCACGTTTGATTAATAAACCGGGTTTCGTCTTTTATAAAGGTCTTGATGTTTTCCCGCGCTGGTGACGGAACTTGTGTAAACATTAAAGAAATATATGAAGAAAATTGCGGCGGTATCAAAATTTCCAATCGAGGATCGGAAGTAACTTCCCAAATTGAAATTCCATTTGATTCAAGGGCTATTTTACTCCCTGAGTTATTGACCGCAATACTTTTAATTTCTCCGAATCCTATATCAATATTGTAAGAACGTAGAAAATATTCACTTGGATTATTGGAATCCATATCAACGAGCGGAGTTTGGGTGCATTTAGCCGGTTGTTTTTTTCTGTCTAGCAGAAATTCATGAATTTTAGTTGTTGATTTCTTGTCAAGGTCTTGATTTATTGTAATGAGTCGCTTTCCATCGGGGCTAAAATTGCCGTTTTGTCTATATTTAATGTTCCTTGAATAACCGCATTCCAAAATTTCGCTGTCATCTTCAATTCTCCAAAGTCTAAGGAAGTTAAAATCCAAGTCGGTATCTGCTTGGCTGCTTTCTACATCTGAATAAATTAATGTCTTACCGTCAGGACTTAGCGATGAAAATTCAATATTACCCGTTTTTTGACAATGAGTTTTTCTATTTGAATCTTTGACTAAGATTCTGTAACTGTCATAAATATCCTCCCTATCCCCATCTTCATTTTTATATTCATCAGCGACAGAAAGCGCGACACGCTTTCCATCATCGGACACGCTTAAATAGTTAACCTTCGACACTTTTCGTTCGTTCGTGTTGTATAAACACTGTGATAATTCATTGTTTTCTGCAATATTATTGATATCTTTTATTACTAAGTGATCGTTGAAATCAAATTCCTCCGATTCTTGAGGATTTAAGACTTGATAAACTTTAACTTTGTTACCCTTTTGGCAAGCAAATGACAGTTGATTTGTGCTAAAAGCAAAATTATCACAAGAAGAATTCGTTTCAAGAACAGAGAAGAAAGTCTCCGGCATCATTTTTGGAGTAAATGATAAAACTCTCCGAAGGGTTGAAATCGGCTGTATTAAAGCCAAACTGTTGGTATCAACTTTTTGATTTGCCGTGATTGCGTTTTTGAAACCTTGCTCCAAAACCGCCGGGTTATTTTTGTTAAGTAAATCAATGGTTTCATTAGAAAGTAACGTGGCATCGGCGATGGATTGTTGCTTGTTTGCTCTTTTGGCTTCAGTATTGGCAAGCTTTGTTTTTTCTTCAGCCAGCACAGTTTGTTGTCGGGCAAGCTCAGTTTTCTCATCTGCCAACTTTTCCGCCGCATCCGCTTTCTTCGTTGCCGAATCCGCAAGTTTTGTTTTTTCGTTTGCCAGCTCGGTTTGCTTTTTAGCTTCTTCGTTTGCTGTTTCGGCTTCCTGTTTTGATTTTTTCGCCTCCTCGCCAGCAATTCTTGCTTCTTCCGTTTTTTGTAAAGCGTCGGCTGCCTCTCTATTGGCTAAATCGGTTGCCTCATTAGCTCGTCTTGTTTCCTCTTCGGCTCTTGCTGTTGCCACAGCCGCTTTAACAATTTGATTGCGAGCGACGAAAAATCCCCCCAAACTCAGAGCGACTAACAGCAAAAATATGCTCAAGGCTCCCCAAAACATTCTGAACATACGTTGGTTGCGGCGAGTGTAATTGAATGATTTCTCAATGAAACTGACAACATTCTGCGATGGCTCGCCCGTTTCCAAGGCTGTTAAATCCCTTTCAGGTTCAGGGGCTAAACCTGGAATATCTTCATACCAAACCGCTTTTCCGACATTACCGTCAAAATCAACCGGTAAAATTGTGCGTCCGGTTTGTTTAAATTCGGTAATCTCCTTTTTGACAAATTCGGACTCCGCCGCCTTTTCCGTTCCAATCAACACAAAAACCGTGCAATTTTTAATTTTTTTTCTAAGCGAAGGCGGCAGGTCGTGATTCGGCTCGGTGCCGAGTTTGTCAATGAAGCAAGACAAATTTTTCTCGGTTAATTTATCAGCCAGACCTGCTGCATAAAGCGCCCCATCCTTTCGGGAGTAGGAAATAAAAACGTCATCGCCTGTTAAAGGAAACAATAATCTCATAGCTTTCACCTCAAGAAATTAAAATTAGAAGAGTTGAACCTAAACTTCTACCCCTCTGAAGTTTTCTAATTATTAAACGCAACAAAAATATTCTTTAACCTAAATTTTTAAGTTTTTTTACCACTCGAAAGTCTTTCGCGTTAATCATTTAAAGTGTCAGTTTTAATGTTCTCCAAAGGAGAATTAAGAAGCAGCGACTTTAGTTTATCAACTTGTTCCCTCGCTGATTCTTTCATCCATATTTCCGGCACTTGCTTGTTAGCGTCTTCCAATATTTGGTTGGCTTTTGCTTCGTCTCCGAGACCGAGATATGCCTCAGCCATTGTTGCCAAAACCCAATATCTGTTTTTCTGGTAATCCGTAACGGTTTGTTTATCGGATTTTTCAGGGTCGGGCGACGGATTAGCTTCTAGCCATTGCTCGCAAATCGTCAGCACCTCCTTACGGACGCGGCGGGCTTGAACGAAGTCGGCGATGGCTTCTGCGGTATCTTCGGTGTTGGCAGCCCTTTCGTTAAGCATAAACGCGAAATTAATGCCGTTGTAATAATCGTTTCGCAGATAAAAACCGCGTTCGTAAGCGCGCACTGCTTCGTCAAGATATAGTGTGTCTTTTGTTAGATTCCAAAGCCGCTTATGCACTGCTCCCCAAAGCCCTAATGTCTCCGTATCATTAGAGGTTTCCGGTTCAAGGATAGCGAGCAATTCGCGCGCCTCTTTTAGCGCTTCTTCCTGCGTGGGTTTTCTGCTCTTGTAGGTAACCAGAGCCAATCGTTGAATGATATAAGGATCTTTCGGCTTATCCGGGGCTTGAATTTCCATCAATTGGTAAATAACTTTCAATAAGCTTTTAGCCTTTACGAAATCACCTTGCTTTTGTGCCTCATCTACCTGCTCCATTAAGGCGCTGTGATTTTGCCTTAGGATGTCATCCTCTATTGCGTTTGGCGTGCCAATCTGTTTTTCATTCGCCAGAGCTTTTAAATTTGCTTTTTGAGCTGAATTAATATCTTCACCTGTAGAGGCTTGAACGGCAGACTGCACTGCTGCGGCGATTGCCGGAGGAGTAAGGTCATTCAAAAGGGTATAAACGGGGCTGTCTTTGTCTCTCGGGTCTTTTTCAAACACCTCCTTAATCGCTTTCGTAAGTTCGGCGCGAAACCGCATCACTTCCTCATATCCAATATCCTCCCCTAAGTGATGATACTGTCTTATAAGGATATGATTTACATCAAAGGGAAAGGTTTTTATTCCGTCTTCGGCAATGACGACCGTCGTAAAAGGTCTTAACGCATGGCGCACACCCAGCTCATAAAACGCATTCTTATTAGAAGTTGAAAGGTCGGCAACCACAACATCCGCATTTAGAAGCTGTTCATACATCGGCACGTCAATAAGACCGGAATGAACTATTTCGTCAGCTCGGATACATTTCAAACCAGCCTCTTCGACAGCCGGTTTGATCATATTTTTGTAAGATTTATCGAGGTCAAGAGTGCGACCGGTCTCAAAATCCGTTTTCTTACCGAATCCCATTACCACAAAGCAGGTTCCTTTTTCTTTTTCGGATATTTCTTCAGACATAAATTTACTCTCCTTTATCTTATTACTCGAACTTTGTCTATGTTTTCATCACGGCAATTATTAATTTGCCTTAAGGTTAAAAATATTAAGCAAATGATTTTCTTGAATTTGATCTTCAGCCGCCGCTTCACCGTTTTTTGCTAAATCAAAACGGTTTTCACCCTGGCTCATCTCGTACAGGTGATTATTGAAAAGCACGGTCTTGCAGAATCGTTTTTACAGTATTGAAAGTAATCTCATTTACTTTTCCTCCTCAAAGTCTCCATACTGCCCAAACGCAAAAACAGATTGTCGAAAAAATACAGGTGAATATTTGCAATTATAAAACCGACGGTGCTGATAAACACTGTGACGGCGATATGGCGTAAAGTGCTTTTCCAGCGCACGAAACGGACGATGTTTTGTGCCAGAAGATCGCCGACCAGCGAAGTCAGAATACGCAGTAGAATTACACCGCTGAACAGGGCGAGAACGGCGAAAACTATTTGGTTGAGCGTTAGCGTCGGCAGCAACGCGGCGAAACTGCCGATTTTCGCGCCAAGCCAATTAAGAATACTCGAACCCGCGCCGGAGATCACGCCCGGCAGAGGTTTGTCCCAGCGATAATAAAAGAGCGCGGCGATTAAAAGAAACGCCGTCAGCAATACGCCGCGCACCAGATATTTTAATCGCGGGTCTATCTGCCAGACTTTGAAGGCAATACTGCCTCCGGCGGTGAGCAGTGTTTTTAGATAATCGTAGCCTTTGCCGCCCGTTTTCATACTTTTTTCGATTCCCAGGAATTTCCAGTCTTCCGCCTCCGACGGGGCAGAAAAGCCCTCGACGCATTTGTCGTGTTTGAATTGATGTTCGGTCATTCGATAACCGCTTGTCATTAGCGCGTAGGCTTCGGCTTCGGAGAAGGAATCGAGATCGGTGCGGATGCCGGAAAGCAATTCCTGTATTTTTTTGTCAATACCGTAGCGCGTCTGTTTTCCGCGCCGCGCCGGCGGACGCGAATCGTCGGAAGCCTGATACGGATCGGGACAATCAACCCAATCAACCGGATCAACTTCCAGGTCGCCTTTCAGATGAACGAACATCAGACCGTTGAGTAAACCCGAACGCTTGCGTCCCTTTAAATCATGATACTGCGCCGTGCGGATTCGCGCCTGAAAGACGCTGTTTGTGCGAAGTAGAACCCTGAAAATATTGCCGCTCGCTGCCGGTTCGGATTCCATCTGCCCGCTCGCATCGCTGACGAGAAACACTTTGCATTCCTGTTCCAATAAACTGGCGATGCCCTGATTGTCGCAAACTCCGCCGTCAACCAGTCGAACAATATAATCAGGATAAAGTTTGTCGAACGTGATCGGTTCAAACACGCCCGGCACAGCCGCCGACGCGCCGACCGCCTCGCCGAGTCTGATTTTTTTATAGCCTTCCGGCGCGTCCGAATAATACATCCGGCGCAGGCGGTCGTTGCCGTCTATTTCGCCGTCAATTCCATAAGGCGATTCGCCCATCCACGAAGTCGTAAACTGCCAAGTATGTCCGGTATTGAGCGTCGCGGCGTTCAAAACGAGAATCGGAACTTTCGCGTCGCGCCGCCAATTCTGGTATTTCGGCGAAAACCCTTCATCCTTTATGGCTATTCCGTCTTGTTTTTTCCCGATCAACGGCGATATGCCGAGTTCGTCGAGCCAACGCTCTTTGTCCTCGCCGCCGTCTTTTACGCGCGAATAAAGAAAACGCTCGTATAATTCGCCCGCCCGTTTTGTGCGCGAAAAATCTCTTTGCCAGAACATTCGCAGAATCTTGAACGGATTACTTGCAACGCTCACGCGAACATTCTTTTGAACGCCCTCGACGAATTCGTCAATCATTTCGCGGACTATTGTCAAATAATGTTCGCGCGTGATTTCGCCTTCCGTCTTTTCCTGCAAAAGCTGACGCACTTTCAGATAATAATGCGCGCCGACAATCGAGCCGCCCGAAACACACGACAAAACTTCCACATAACGAAGTACGCCCAGTTCCGCCAGACGAGCCAGCACGCCGAGATGATAGAGCGAAGCGCGAAATCCGCCCCCTGAAAGAGCCAACCCGATTTTGCCGAGAAAAGCTGTGCGCGGAACGGCGGCATCGCCAAACGCTTTTTCCAAAGCCGCCCAAGCCGGTGTATTGGCAAATTCCTCGGTTTTCAGATTTTTCCTGTCCTGCAAACGCGCCAGAGCCGCGAGTTGGCGGGCGCTGGTTTCCAGCTCCCATTCATAGATTTCGTCTGCCGCCGTTTGACCTTTGATTAACCATTCGACGGCTGAATCGTATTCTTGCAATCCGAAATAAGCTTCGGCAATCGTGGCGTAATACCACCATTTGCTGTTCACCCATTCATGATTCGGATCATCGGTTAACGGAGCGACTTGTTCTATAATTTCCTGACGAATTTTTTGCGCCTGTTCGCGCCGTTCTTCAGCAATCTTGGACGAGCCGCTCGCATCCCTGGCTTCGCCTTCTTCCAAACTTGCCAATGTATCCAAAACGAAAGCGGCGTTGATGCAGGTGTAGCCTTGATCGCTAACTACGCCCTGTCGGCAGCCGCGCAGGTAATAATAAAGCGAGCGTTCCAGATTTTGCCGCTGATTGTCGAATTCCCACTTGCGCTTGTTTATCGCGCCCAACAAGCCGAGAGTTTCCTGATTCGTCGTCGTTTCAAGGTCTTCGACTTCATTAAGAATTCCGAACGCCCGATCCAGCCGCTCATCGGTCGGCAAATCTTGATCTTTGTATGTGGACAGCGCAAGTTTCTGAAATAATTTCAGGCGCAGTCTTTTATCTTTGGATATGTTTTCGTGTTTGCTTGCGCGCAGAAGTATGCGCCGCGCGTAACTAAAACGCAGTTCAGCCCTTAGTCGATCTGACAAACCAATCATTTCATCCAAATCCGCATTCTGTCCGCGCAAAATATTACGGGCTTTTTCCACATTTTCACTGTGCTGCGGCGGAACGATGGTTCGTATATTAGACAAAACCGCCGGAATATTACTGTTTTCCGCTTCCGACTTTTGTCGGTTCTCTTCAATTTCCATTGTCGAAATTTCCTCAACTTTTATACTTCTTGCTTTCGCCTGCTCGATAAACGAAGCGGTTTCATCCTTTTCGTGTTTTGCTCTTCCTTCCCAAACCGCGACGGCTAAAACTTTTTCTTTTTCCGACTGGAGGCTTTCCGCGTGTTTGAAAAGTTCAGCCGTTACCGCCCGGTAAGCTTTTGCTTCGGTGTTTTCAAAGCCTTCGAGGATTATCAGATTTCCTTCGCGCTCGGCTTCATCGCAAATCTCATCAAACAATTCGCCCCAATCGCCGGGTCTGTCCGTTACGGAAGTTTCCCTAAATTTTTCGCGCTCGAAAGGAAGAATTATATGTTGTTCAATCCCCAAATCCCGCGCCGCTTTGTGAGCCAGCAAATCCGCGCCGCAAGCCGCCGAGCTGACCAAAACGCTTACACTATATATATGAAAAAATTCCCGAATCCTTACATAAATAATTTCTTTCATCTCCAAAGGAAATCGCTTTTCCTCCGATTCGGGCGCGTCAATTCTTCTTCCGGCTAGGGCGATAATCATAAATTTTTAGTAATAATTAGAGGCATTATTCAATGCTCGAACACTAAGTACAGGACAGTAGGAAAAAGGTGAGCTTGTTATTATGATTTTTGTGTGAATAAAAAAACAAAAACAAGCCCATATCGCTTTTCAACAAGCGATAGTTGGAAAGATACAAGCAACTCGCCACGCTGTAAAGTTTATTGCTCAGGTTGTAGTGTGTTTTTTGAAAATGCGCTCGTCGAATCTGGCAGTCGTTGCCAATGCCATGGAAACCGAAGCCAAACCTGATTCGAGTTATAAACAGATGCTGCGGTTTTTGAAGCGTTTCCGGTGGCGCAGCTCAGGTTTTCAAGCCGTTCAACTGGAGTTGCTCTCGATAAGCGGGAAAGTGGATTTGATTATTGATCGAACAGAGTGGAAATTCGGCAAAACGTGGATCAACCTGCTGATGGTCGGCGTTTATTATCGCGGCATTTCAATTCCTCTGGGATGGAAAGTGTTTTCGTCGAAAGGCATCCTCAGCGGGGCTAAACATGTCGTCATATTGCGTTATGTAGTCAAGCGGCTTGGCAAACCACGGATCAGAAAAATCTATGCCGACCGGGAGTTTTGCAACAAGGAAGTGTTCAAGTATTTATACAAGGAAGAATTGGACTTTTGCATCAGGCTGAAAAAGAATTATTTGGCAAATGGCGCCGCGGTTCAAAGAACTGCTTGTCAGGCAGTCGCCGCACGTTGAGGTGGTTCAATAAAAGTGGAGAGAAAACTGTCTTTGGTAGAATATCAAAGATATGTGGAAAAAATACGATGACGAATTTAAGCGCAACGCCGTCAGGAAAGTTCTGGACGGGCAATCGGTCAGATCAGTTTCCCAAGAGTTAGGGGTCAATGAATTTCAGATTCACAAGTGGAAACGTGCAGCGTTAAAAGACGGCGATGGTCGGCACAGCGGAGCGGAGTTAGCCGAGATTGAAGCCTTGAAGAAACGCAATCGTGAGTTGGAGCAGGAGAACGAAATCCTAAAAAAGGCGGCGTTGATCTTCGGCAGAGGAAGCTAAAACGCTACTGGTTTATTGAGCGGGAAAAGAAGAATTACCCGTTGAAATTGTTATGCCGGGTGATGAAAGTCAGTGCCAGTGGTTATTACGCGTGGCGGAAACGCTTGACAAAACCGCCGTGTCTGAAAAGAAGAAGTTAGCCGAGTTGGTCAGAAATTGCTATTTTGAGAATCGGCGGCGATATGGAACAAGACGGATCAAAAAAGCACTAGGCAGAAAACGAGTCAAGACCGGGCGGAGCAAGATTCGCCGACTGATGACCGAAGAAAATCTGAAAGCCATTCGGACGAAAGCGTTTAAGCCCAAGCCGACGGACTCCAAAGCAGTCGCTGCCGCGCCTAATATGTTGGCACAGATCAACACCCGGGAATACGGCGTCGGGAAAATTATCATTGGAGATATTACATTCGCCTGCGAGGCGGCAAGTTCGCTTATTTGGCAGTGTGGCAGGATAAAGTCACCAGACGAATCATCGGTTGGAGTTTATCTTTGGAAATGACGGCGGAATTGGTGATTTCGGCTTTGCGCAAAGCGGTCGGAAAAGGACTGCTCAAACGGGGAGCGATTATTCATTCCGACCGTGGCAGTCAATATGCTTCCAACGGCTTTCGTCAGTTGCTGCAACAGAACAGCTTTCAGCAAAGTATGTCGGGCAAAGGTAATTGTTACAACAATGCGCAGGCGGAAAGTTTCTTTTCACGATTTAAGGCGGAATTGATTGAAGATGGAGTTTTTGAAGATATTGAACAAACTCGCAGCGAAATCTTCAGTTATATTGAAGGCTATTACAATCGAGTCAGATTACATTCAAGTTTGGGCTATAAAAGTCCGATCGAATTCGAGATGCGATTGAAATCAAAAAATGAAAGAGGCAAAAGACAGTTTTTTATCCATTAAAACTTGACCACCTCATACAGCCATGTTTTACCTGAAATGGAGCGGAGTGCGGCGAATAAACTTAAAGATTTGCTTTACCGAACAGGAAGCAACCTTCAATAGTGTGAACAGATATCTTGCCTTTCCTTTTTCGTTTCTTTGCTATACACATTTACAATGGAAACAGTAATAAAAAACAGTCATGATTGATTATAGTATCGAACTTATTAACGATCAGAAAAAGTTGGTACGGTTAATTAATCATCTAGCTTCAATACCTGTCATCGCCCTCGATATTGAGACCACTGACTGGTGGAATCGCCGCATGGAACGCATTGCACTGATTCAACTTGCTTTCAAAACAGAACGACAACCAAAAGTTGCAATCATTGATGCTCTTGCCGAACTTGATTTTGAGGTCTTACGTTCTCCTCTGGAATCAAATACTACAACAAAAGTTATTCATAATGCAGTCTTTGATGCCAGCCGCTTAGCTGCTCATTTCGGATTTAACGTCGCACCCATTCATGATACAATGGTCGCCGCCCGCCGCAGTGGTGAGCGGCGATATTCTTTGAAAGCTCAAGCTGAAACGCATCTCAATTTGCAACTCGATAAGGAAAGGCAAACTAGTAATTGGAGCCGCCGTCCACTGAGCACTAAGCAAATACATTATGCCGCGCTTGATGCTTTCTCGACCTTGTTACTTTATGAAGATCAACTCAAGAGAAAGTTAAACGGCAGTTTTCAATTAAAAGATACGCTACCTTCGTCACAGGCGACGCTTCCGCTTACTGAATTTCCAGAGTCAAATATTTCACCAGTGGCTCAGGAAGCCAAACCTGTTATTGAGGAAAAAAGATCGCAGCTGAAGATAGATCTGCCGACTTCATCAATTGCCTTGTTGGGAATAATTACTGAGCTGCCGAGTCGTTACCATCCCGACCAATTGACTGTATCGGTAGGAAGCGAGCGAGTTGGGTTAGCAGGATGGATAGTTGACCGCATGTTAGGATCAGACGTGGATTTTGATGAAGAGACAGCAAAACTTGGAATCGCTGATTTATGCGAGCAGGGATTGGTAAGAATTACAGAGACGCGCAGACTTGAAGCCACGACGGAAGGCGAACAGCTTTGGTGTCAATTAAAATCAATTTAACTTTTAAGTTTCACTTTTGAACTGCCAATTAAGAGTGTGCTAATTGATGATAGAATTTATAGACAATAATTCCTGTTACTAAACATTGCATAGTAGAATATCAAGTAAAAATTCCGCGCTCGACTCTTTACAGATACCGTTGGATTGAGTTCAAGAAGAAATAGAAAATAGAGCAGATAAACCTAAAAAAATCACTCATAAAAAAGTGTGTCATAAGTCAACAAAGGGTCAGAGTTTTGGGATTTTAATTATGAGACGACTTATGACACACTCTGCTATATAAAAACAAGTCAAATAAAGGATTTACAGGCACGGAAAATTAACACAAAAAGTGTCTCATAAAGGGGCGTTTTTGAGACAATCAACGGTTGAATTGACGTGGGCGGAAACCGCAACCACACAAGTTAAGGATCAAAAGACGACGTGATAACAAAGTCGCTGTTTCCGCCTCACGTCCAATGAATTGTTAAACGCGGCTTAGGGGTAACACGCAAGTTGATTATTTTAGTTTCATTGCCTTGAAATCTTGCCCAGACAAGCGAAGCATTAAATGCGTTACTTTCCCTTGCTCATCTTTAACAAAAGTAATGTCTGCATCCGCCGTTTTGAGAAAGAACAGCGTTTCGGTTGCGGCGAACAGTTCGGCTTTCGGCTGTCCGGGACCTTCAGCCATTAGTTTGTCACCTTCTTTTGTAATTACAATCGGCGAAGGTCGCAGTTCATACTCTCCGACGTAGGCATCTAAAATTTTTGAATCCAGCTTGATTTCTTTGCGCTCGCGGGTGCGACGGCGACTGCGCCAATCGTAAATGGCTTTGTGTGATTGCAGTTCTCGTTCGTATTTGTAACCGTTCGTTTGCTTCTCAAAACTTGCAATCTCGGTTGACAGTTTTTCGGGTTCGAGTTTCCAATTCGGGTCGGGCAAAACGCGACGCTGCGAATCTTCAAAAACAAACATTCTGAGGAACGTCAAAGCGAAAGCGGATTTCGTGATGTCGCCCGTTGCTCCCAAACCGAACGGCGAGCTAAGTGCGTTGCTGTTGGCGAGCAAGATGAAGCTGAGATTCTTTTCCGGCACTTTCAAATGGAGCGCGGAAAAAGTTTGCCATTGCCCGTAATGCCAAATCAGCTTTACGCCTTGATAGTTTTGTGAGAACCATCCCAAACCGTAAGGAAGCGTCTGCCCGTCATTTGAAATCGCCGGAGTCCAAGCCGCGTTTTGCGTTTCTTTTCGTAAAAGCAAATGGCGGTCAATCGCCGCATCATACTTCGCCAAATCAATGACCGTGGAAACGAAATCGGCGGCGGTGGTAATTCTTTTGATAGGATACGGAGATAAAATAATCTGGCTGTCGCCGTAGAGCGTGTATGGTTTGGCGAGACGTCCTAAAACATTTTCGTAACGCCGCAAAGTTTTCGCGTCGAGCGTAGCTTTCAAGATGTTCGACTGCTCTAAAACATCTTGTCCCGGAACGCTGTCGGACATTTTTAATTTTTGCAGAACATTCGCCGTCAATAACTCGCGGAAAGTTTTGCCCGTCGTTTTTTCAATCACTGCGTCAAGATATGCGAAACGGTCGCCGCTGTATTTGTATTTTTCTCCCGGCACGCCTTCCGAAGTATGGCTGAGAATGTGGCGGACTTTAACCGAATCATCTTTGAAGTCGGCAGAGTATTTTGACATCGAATCATCGAGACTAACTTTGCCTTGCTCAACAAACTGCATCACGAGGGTCGAGGCAAAAGTTTTAGTCAACGACGCGATTCGATAAGGCGTGTTTTCGGTAGCGGGAATTCTTTTTTCGTAATCGGCAAAACCGAAGCCGCGCGCCCAAACTAATTTTTGGTCTTTGACAATGGCGGCAGACATTCCGGGAATCACCAACAAGCCGCGCAAATCTTCGAGCTGTCTTTCAAGGCGTTCAAATCGTTTCTTTTGGTTGGCGGCTGATGCGCTCTGTGCTTGAACCGCTTGAGGCAAGCCGGTCAGCATCTGAACCAGAGAAACTAGCGTAACCAAACACATCAGCCGCATCCATATAGAGTTTTGCTTATTCATCATTTAATTTTTTCCCTCGACCTGAATAGACGCTGAAAAGAGAGCAAATGTTAGCAAGACTTTTTCAAAGTGTTTGGTTTTTCCGCGTATTGTTGTTTTCCAAGATAAAACGCTGTGCGCTTTGTTTTTGTCGCAAAAGTTTCGTTATTCTCTGAGAGCCAGCACAATGCGAAGCGTCTAACGATTGAGTTCAGCGGTTCGCCGAATAAAGACAACTCGGATTTCACTGCACAAGGCGTGTAATGATTCAAGCGGCGAATCCGCTGCAATGATATGTTAGGCAGAGAGACGATGCTACGAGCGGAAAAACGACGGCGCCGACCGCGAAGGACGGTTAAGGTCGTGAGCTTTCCGTCTCCAAGCTCACTTGAGCGGAAGCTCACGAGCTTAACATACCTGTCAAGATGTCGGCAACTCCGCTTCGCGCTGAGCGCTGCATCGGCTGTCTGACCTAACTTTGTATTATACTGAATTACACTCCGCATAATAAATTACCGCGAATTTCTAAATAATGTTTTTTCATCTATTTCCCGGAAATGTGCCAGACAAAAGCCGAATTACTACCATCCAGATAATCTTTTGTTTTTGTCTTAAAAAGGGTCGTTTTTGAGACTATTTATTCAGCCTTCTCAAAACAAGTCCACTCGTCTGAGTAGAATTCTTTCTGTATATAAATTCTTTCACATTTCTCACACTGTTCAATGCAACGTCCGCCTTTGAAGGATGCCCTTGAAGTAATATCTTCTATAACATTGGCTATACCTATGCTGTCTGGGTATGATTCAGCATAACTTTCACCAAAATAATTTCTCACCCAATTCTTGTCTTGCTTTTTATCCAAAGCAACAAAAAAGTCCTTCACGTCACGACTTCTTTCCTCAGATTCGGATTCTGTTTCAGTCTGCCATTTTAACTCTCCTAGATGTGGAGAAGGATAAACTGTTGTGTCAGTAATATAACCACACCTGCATCTGATGCTCGACATATATCTAAATTCGTTCCAAAAAGGGGCGTTTTTGGGACATAACAAATTGTCTGATTTTTAGCTAACGTCAGTTCGGGATAAGAAAGATGGAAAACTTTTAATTTCAAGTAAAATAAATTTGTTCAGAAATAATTTATTTGAAAAGAGTTTTCCATCGTGGATATTGTAACTGTTTTTTGTGAAATTGACGATTTCTGTAAGGTTTTTGAGGTGGTCTGGAGAAAACATCTGCTTGGTAAGGGTCGAGTGAGGAATCGCCGGAGTCAGCTTTCGCTCTCGGAAGTGATGAGCGATTCTGGTGATGTATCATGCTTCCGGCTATAAGAATTTGAAAGCGTTTTATTTACAAGAGATCGGTTTGAAATATCGGAAAGAATTTCCGCATCAACTGAGTTATCAGCGGTTTGTCGAATTACAAAAAAGATGTGTGATGCCGTTGTTTTTCTATCTGGTTTGCAAGCGCGGCAACTGCACGGGCATTTCATTTATTGATGCGACGGCGTTGAAAGTTTGTCATAATTTGCAGATACCGTCGCACCAAGGGTAGTGCCGAGCGAGATAAATCGTCAACGGGCTGGTATTTTGGGTTTAAGCTGCACTTAGCCGTCAACGAAAAAGGCGAGATATTAGGCTTTTATCTGACAGCCGCCAATGTTGACGAACGCGAGCCAGCCGATTGGATCAGGCAAAACTTATGGGGCAAACTTGTCGGCGATAAAGGATATATTTCACAAACGCTTTTTGAAAAGTTAATGCAGCGAGGCTTAAAACTGATTACTAAATTGCGAAAGAACATGAAAAATCGTTTTGTGGAAATGGAGGATAAACTGCTGCTGAGAAAACGAGCGATTATCGAAACGGTCAACGATCAACTCAAGAATATCTCGAACATCGAACATTCACGGCATCGCTCTTTGTGGAATTTTCTGGGCAATTTGGCATCGGGATTGATCGCCTACTGCCTAAAAGAAAAGAAACCGAGTTTGAACTTGAATTTCAAAGACTTGATTTCCTTTATTGGCTAACTCTTATCCCGAACTGACGTTAGCTAAATAAATTGGGAAGGAAATAGATTATTAGTCGAATTACAAAAACGAAAATTAGCGTAAAGACAATTATAAACACCCACTTTAACAACCTAAGATTTCTTCTAAACAGGCTGAAAGTAAACTTTCTGATTTTGGGAATTGTTTTTAGATTACCTTCTGCATCTATCTTTCCATTTAGGTAATCCATTGTGCGCTGGGCGGAAGGATTACCTGCACAAGCGGATAATTTCAAATGAGATTGCCGCCGCAATATCTTGCGATCTAATTGGAAAAATTTCGCCGGTCAAAGGGAACTTTGCCGGCGGATTTTCGTAATGGTTTGAGAGATTGACATCATTCACATCAAAAATAGAGCTTAAAACAAATGAAAATTAAAATATTATCCGCATTTTTACTGACGTTTGCGTTGTTCAACGCCGTTTCCGCACAGACGCCGGACAAAGCCAAGCTCGACCGGTTTTTTGATCGGCTCGCCGAAAAGAATAAGGCGATGGGAAGTTTAACTATTGCCAAAGACGGCAGCCTCCTCTACACCCGCGCCATCGGCTACAGCCAGATCAACGGCAGCGAGAGAAAGCCTGCGACCACGGCGACCAGATACCGGGTGGGCTCAATTACCAAAATGTTCACCGCCGCGATGATCTTTCAGTTTGTCGAGGAAGGAAAATTAAAGCTTTCGGACACGCTCGACAAATTCTTCCCGCAGATTCCAAACGCCGGTAAAATCACCATCGCGCATATTCTGGCGCACCGCAGCGGAATCCACGACTTTATCAGAGACCCCGATTTTCGCTCCTGGTCGATGAACCCGAGAACGAAAGACGAGACGCTCGCCTTCATTGCCAAGGGGACGCCTGATTTCGAGCCGGGCGAAAAACGCAGTTACAGCAATGCCGGATATGTGCTTTTGGGTTTTATCGTCGAAAAGTTAGCCGGCAAACCTTATCAGGACGCCTTAAAGAAAAGAATCACCGGAAAGCTCGGGCTGATGGATACCTATCGTGCCACGGGAAAAACCGACGTCAGCAAAAAGGAAAGTTTTTCCTACCGTTACGCCGAAGACTGGAAACAGCAAGACGAAATCGATTTGAGCATTCCGGGCGGCGCGGGCGCGATCGTTTCGACGCCGAGCGATCTCGTCAAATTCATTCAGGCGCTCTTTGACGGAAAGCTCATTTCGCAGGAGAACGTCAATCAGACGATGAAAAATGGGATGGGCATGAGTAGCCTCCAGATCGGCGACATAACATTTTATGGGCATGGAGGGAGCATGGACGGCTTTAGGTCGGGGCTGGTTTACCTGCCGGAAGAAAAACTGGCACTCGCCTACACTTTGAACGGGACAAATTACCCAGAGAAAAACATTGTAAATGGCGTTTTCGACATTTACTGGAATAAACCGTTTGAGATTCCGACCTTTGAATCAATCGCCGTCAGCCCGGAAATTTTGGAAAAATATGTCGGAGTTTATTCGAGTCCCGGTTCTCCCTTAAAAGTTACGATAACCCGTGACGCCACAACTCTTCACGCGCAGACGACCGGACAATCCGCTTTCCCGCTCGAAGCGACCGCCGCAGACAAATTCAAATTCGATACGGCTGGAATCGTGCTGGAATTCGACGCCGCAAAAAATCAAATGATTTTAAAACAGGGCGGGAGGGAAACAGTATTTAACAGGGAAAAATAACGATTTTCTTATTCGCCTTTTTTTTGTTCTCATCATATTCGGCAAGTAACTCCTTAAGAAATTCAGCTAATTGAAGATTAGGCTTCATATTATGTAAGGGATCAATGTATCTCGAAAAGGGTCGTTTTTGAGACTCTTTCAGATTCGTACCCAATGATTTATTAGCCTTATCAATCATTCGCTAACTTAGGGAACAAAAGCTGATGGAACAGGTTTATCACCTGCTGAACCAAATGCAGCAATCAAGAATTCGCCTGTCGATTTAGCTATATACCAATTTCTATCTGATTCGCGCCATACTGCTATATCAGCTTTCCCATCTCCATCGTAATCTCCGGGTATAGGAACATCTCCTGATGCTCCAAAAGGTGCTGAATAGAATGAAGAATCTTCGCTTCTTAAAATAAACCATTCGGAAGTTGCCGGACGGAAGAAGGCGACATCGGTTTTACCATCGCCGGTATAATCTGCCGGAACAGGCTTATCCGCTGCCGTTCCGAATTGGAATGCGCGATTACTGCCGTCACTGCTTCTCAAAAGCCACCACTCCCCAACAGCCGGACGATAAATAGCTAAATCCGCTTTTCCGTCTCCGTCGTAATCGGCAGTCATCGGAATGTCACCCGCTGCACCAAATTGAAGAATAGAGAATCCGCCAGAACTGCGGTTGATATACCAGTTTGCTTCAGAAGGTCTAAAGACTGCCAAATCAGCCCTACCATCGCCATCGTAATCAGCCGGAATGGGAATATCACCGCTTGTGCCGAATGGGGCTGAATAAAAGGAACTGTCTTCGCTTCTTAAAATAAACCATTCACTTGTTGAAGGACGGAAGAAAGCGACATCAGTTTTGCCGTCACCGGTGTAATCAGCCGGAACCATTTTGTCAGTACCTGATCCGAACTGAAACGCCCGATTTCCGCCGTCTGAGCTTCTCAGATACCACCATTCTCCATTTAGGGGACGAAAAACAGCGAGATCGGCTCGGTTGTCGCCGTCAAAATCAAAGTTCGCGCGACGCACGTCGAGCGGCACGGTCAAAGACAAATCTCGTCCGTAATCGCGCTGGCGATCGCGGTAAACGCTGTGATAGTGAATTGCGCCGGGAAACACAGCAGCGGCTCGAACACTAAACTCGATCCATACGCTTGGTCCGTCAATTCGCACATAATTCGTGTTGGCACTTAAAAAACTGCTTGCATTTCCTGCCGTACCGTTCCCGGTATAAGCAATGTACGAATCGTTCAATTCGTTTTGATAAATTCTGAACAGGTTCTCTGCCACGGCGGGGTCCAAATCAATCGTGTAAGGTCGAATCGCTGCCACGACCAATGCCTTTTGCGCGTCGCTCAAACTACCGACCTGAATGCCGACTCTGGTTGTCGGAAACGTACCGTTGCCGCCGTTCGATTCGCCCGGACTCATCGTCACATCACCGAATGTTTGCGTAAGTCTCGCGGTTGTCAATTGCGCCGACGTGAGCGACGCGAGCATTGCGGCGAGCGCATCGCGCTCTTGCGTGAGCGGCGCAACGGTTGTTCCGTTTAACGTGAATGAAACCGGCTCAATGCCTCTAAACTGCGGCGTGGCGCCCACAACGCGACCGTTATTGTACGCGATATTCGCCGCGTAGTGATGTCCGCCAAATTGCAGCATCCACCCGCCGGTTGTCGAAGGCTCATTTAGAAATGCGATGAAATAAATGCCGCTGCTGTAAGCACCGCCGCCGCCGTTTGCTCCCAAGATATCATCGGCAAGCCTGATCTGGTTAAATTCGTCATAACCTTCGTTGGCGGCGGTTCCCATCGCGGCTTGTATCACGGCTATCGCGGCTGCGAGCTGCGCCGGCGTTAAATTGCTGAATTGAATGCCGTTGCGACAGCTTGAGCCGCACGGCAGGTTTGACCATCGCCGTGCCAGCGTAGCGGTATAAGTTTGTTGTAGCGTTGCTATTTGCGCCGAGGTCAAAGTCGCTTTAAAAGCCTGCGCTTTGGCAACAACGTCGGCAACAGTTGCCGGGGACGCCGCTGACGCATCAATTGTAATCGGTTGCACGGCGGCGATTGTTTCGGGCGAACCGGCGTGAGTCGTCACATTAGCCAATGTGTAGTAAAGCGCAAACGCGAGCGATAAACCGGCAAAGGCGATTATCAAAATTCTTTCGCCGAGCGAATGCCGCTTGGCGCCCGCAACGATTTGCGGTTGATTGTTTTCCATATTCTATCCTCTTTTTGGTTGTTGTTCATTGAGGCGGATTCTTTTGTAGTATTGCAGAGCAAAAGCCAGCAACGCAAGGAAAGCTAAAACGAAAATACTCAAATGAGCGTATTGCGAAATGTTTTGCACAAAAACGGCGATTTGGTTCGAATTGCCCGTTATGCGCTCGACGATCCAAGCGATTGCTGCAATTGCCGCCGCCAAAGCGCCCACAATTCTGAGCGCGGAATAAAAAGTTGTTTGACTGAGCAGCATCAGCCACGGCACGACGAGCGCGACAACGAAAAGCTGCATCAGCTCGATGCCGATGTTAAAGCCCAAAATGCTGAGCGCCATCGCGCTCGGAGTTAAATGCAGTTCGGATAAGGCAGCGGCGAAAGCCAAACCGTGAATCAAACCGAAACCAGCGGCGACGTACATTTCTTTGCCGGGAAAAATCGGTCGAACGGCGTGAACGGCGGAGATTAAAATTGAAACGGCAATCAAAACCTCGATCGGTTGTTGCGGAACGCGAAACAAATCGAGCGCGCCAATGAGCAAGGTGATCGAATGTCCGACTGTAAAAGCCGTCACGATTTTGAGCAATCGAAAAAGGCTGTTTCGACTGCCCCCGAAATCGCCCCACCGTTTGCCGTCGGTCAAAAGCGTCGCCGGAAGCAGCAGCACGAGCAGAAACAGCAAATGATCGGTTCCTTCTTTGATATGCTGCATTCCAAGTTTGACCATTCCGCCAAACGCTTGTTGCAAATCGCCTTTTTCCAAGTTTATTTCGAGCGCCGAAATCTTTCCCGTTCCGGTATCAACGGCAATGACGCTGGCTTCCGCTGCAGTCGTAATTTCTTCGCCGTTTCTACCAGTCTCCCAATCGTTGCGGATCGAAACAAATGCGTGATGCGTGACGACTTGGTGCATAATCAGGTCGTAATTGAGGGTAAACTTTCTTGTGCTTGCGCCTTCAGGCGGTGTTAAATCGAGATTGACTCTGATTTCCTGAAACGATCCGCTTTGCGTTTGCTCGGCTTTTTCGACTTTGATTTTTGTTATTTCGATTGACCAGGGCTGACTGTTTTCAGAAACCGGG
>DATHTS010000161.1:0-6249 GCA_035462935.1 Pyrinomonadaceae bacterium | reverse complement strand
TCAAAAATCACGGGCGGATAGTCGAAAAGCAGGAATTATTCGAGCAGATTTGGCGCGAAAATTTTGTTAGCGACAATGCTTTAACCAGAGTTATCCGGGAAATTCGCCAAGTTATCGGGGACGATGCCGCCGCGCCGCGTTACATCGAAACTGTTCCGAAACACGGTTATCGCTTTATTGCCGAAGTCGAAAAGCTGGAAAAAGAGAGCAACGGGGCTGAGAAAATCGAGGAATTTGCTTTCGCGGGTAAAGCGGAGAAAACTTCCGCCGAAATAGAAGACGGCAAACAAGAAAATCGAGAAAAAAGCTCAAAATATTTGCTTTTTATCGCCACCGCTGTTTTGCTTTTAATCGTTCCGCTTGCCGCCTGGCTGTTTTTCCGTGAAACTCCATCTTCCGATTTTCCCTCGACTGTCGTTCATTCAACGCAGCTAACAAACTGGACCGGTTTGGATAATTTCCCGGCGATTTCACCCGACGGAAACTCCGTCGCTTACAGTTCCGACCGGACGGGAAGTTTTGAAATTTATGTAAAACCGCTCGCGCCGGGCGCAAAAGAAATTCAAATCACTTCGGACGGGCAGCAAAATCTTCAACCGTCGTGGTCACCTGACCGGCAGCGCATCGCCTTTCATTCAAAAACGCGCGGCGGCATCTGGATTGTTCCGGCTTCGGGCGGGACGGTTAGGCAGTTGACCGAATTCGGCTCTCATCCTTCCTTTTCGCCTGATGGAAAGCAAATCGCGTTTCAAACAGGTAGTTTGACCGATTTGGGAGCGCATTCCCGCATACTTCCGCCTACGGTTTTGTGGCTTATTTCAAGTGAGGGCAGTGAGCCTCGGCAGCTAACACAACCCGGAAATCCATCCGGCGGACACAGCGCGCCCGCCTGGTCACCCGACGGGAAAAGAATCGCTTTTAACGTCACGGATATGATCTCGAGAAGCATCTGGACGATTGAGGTTGAAACCGGAGAAACTCAGGAAATAAACGCCAGAAGCGGCGATCCGGTTTACGCGCCTGACGGAAAAAGCATCTATTTTATAGGGTTAAACGGTCTGTGGCAGCTTCCGGTTTCACCCGCCAACGGCAAAGCTGCGGGAGAACCGAAGCACATTTCCGATGACGGTCCGGCTCAAGCCAGACATCCGAGCATCTCGGCTGACGGCAAAAAAATCGTATATGAAATGCTGATGAGCGCGAGCCGCATTTCCCAGCTTTCGCTTGATAAAGAGGCAAATGCCGAACCCGTTCCGCTTTTACAAAATTCGGCTTCGCGTAATACTTTTCCGGTATTTTCGCCTGACGGCAGGCGAATTGCCTATACATCCGGGCGTCCCGGTTCGTTAAGCGAATTGTGGGTGATGAATTCTGACGGGCAAAATCCGACGCAGATAACGAGCAATGTAACTATTTCAAACTGGTTTCCCGACAACGAAAGAATTGCTTTTGTAGCGTTGCGCGAGGGCGTGCGAAAGCTTTCCTCAATTAATCTCAACGGCGGCAAGGAAACGACGCTTTTCACTTTCAAAAGCGATGCGGAATATTCCCGGCTTTCGCCCGACGGACGAAAAGTCGCTTTTAATTCAAAGGAAAGCGGCACAATAAATGTCTGGCTCGGAAATCTGGAAACCGGCGAGCAAAAGCAGCTAACATTCGACCCCGAACTTGCCGGATTCACCGTCTGGTCGCCCGACGGAAAATGGCTGGCTCTGCAAATTAAGCGCGGCGACGATACGCATATCGCCGTTATGCCGAGCGACGGAGGCGAAATGACGCAATTGACCAACCAGCCCGGTCAAAGCTGGATTCATTCATTTTCGCCCGACGGCGAGCATATTGTTTTTGCCGGACAGCGCGATGAAATTTGGAATATTTACACGATCTCAAGAAAAACGAAGGAGCAGAAAAAACTGACGAACTTTAACAAATTAAACTCCTACGTCCGCTATCCTTCGTGGTCGCCGCTTGGCGATAAAATAGTTTTCGAGTATGCAGAAACGACGGGGAATATTTGGCTTACGCAATTGAAATAAAGAAATATTTAAGTTTTCTTGTTTAGGAAATCTATTAAGAAGTAGAGTTTCACGCTTTTTCCTCTCAACCTTTTTTGTCAATACATCTTTCAACTATCATTCAGTAAATAAAACTTTAATGCTGAAATTTTAATTTCGCAGGCTCTGCGCCGGTCGCAGTCCAAATCGTCTCGCCGGTTTCGTCCAAGCCTTCGATTTTTGTTACAAACGCAACTCTATAAACATCGAATTTGCCGTCGGATTGGACTAAAACGGCAGTTACGCTCAAAGTCTTCGGTTCGATTCCGGCGTTTGCGTTCAAACTTTTGACCAACTGCGCCGAAGTAATAAAACCGGCGGAGCCTTCCTCGTCATCTTCCGGCGCTTCCAGATAAAATAAGCCTTTGTAGCTCTGATTTCCGTTTTCGTCGGCGCGGGTGTTTCGCGCAATTTTATTTGCCGGGACGTTGTAAATAACGAAACGCTCGCCGGGACGATGTTTGTCGAAATCATTGATGAAATCTCTCAGTTCGGCGAATTGAATTGCCCGCACGCTGTTGTTGGAAGCCGGTTTGCGGGGTTTTGTTTTTGCGGCTTGCTTTTTATAAACCCCATCAATTGAAACATTAAAATAACAGTCATCGGCGGTTTTAACTGTTGCCTGATTTGCGGCGAAAGTTATATTTACGCGGCAAGGTTTTTCTTCACCGCCGCCTTCCTCGATAATTTCAGCGGTCGCCTTGTTTCCGCGAAGCACGGCGCTGCCTCCGCCGCTTGCTTCGTGAAAGGTCTCCGCGCCGTTTGCCTGATAAAGAAATGTGGCGGAAAAATAAACGTGCAGTTTTCCGCCTTTGTTTTCGACTTCCAGCGAATTGATGTTGCCTTCTTTGCCATTTTTGTAAGTTTCAAATTTGTAGGTTCCGACGACTGTTTTCGCCGTAATCTGCGTTTTATTTTCGGCGGAAGTGTTCGGCGAATTTTCGGTCGGAACATTTTCAGTCCGCGCTAAATTTCCGGTTGTTCCGACGATTGAATCATCAGCGTTAGTTTTTAAAACGCCGCAGGAGACACTACAAAAAAGAAGCGTCAAAAGTATTGAGTAAACAAAAATCGAAAACGATAACCCTGAAGATAAAAATTTCGACCGTAGAAAGTTTTTCATAGTAGCTTCTCCTAAAAATTATTCGGCTCGGCGATAACAAAACGTCTCGCCGTTCGGCTGTGTCAGACAAAGTTGAACGACGCCGTAATCATCTTTTGCGACTGTCCATTTGTAATCTGTGTTGGTTGCCTTTGTAGGATTAGTGTAGTTTTTGCTTGGCGAGCAGCTATCGTCGCGTTTGATTGTCCCAGCCCCCAAATTGATGTTTAAACCTCCGCCGCTTACGGAAGCCCGACCTTTGCTTTGCCCGAATGCTTCCAGACGACAGCCGTAGTTTTGTACGGCAACGAGCATTGTGTATTCGACACGACCATCGGCGTGAAAAGTGTAGCTTTCGTAATTTCCGCTGCTGCCAAGATATCTGCCCGTGTTTGCGTCAACGCTGCTCATGCCGCCTTGCTTTTTTTCCCATTTGCCGACTAAACTGCGCAATGTTCCGCTGCTTTTAACCGAATTCTCGAGCGTGTTTTTTACCGTCGTTTCTTCTCTCCGGGTTTCCTTTTCGACCGAAGAATTTGCATTCGCGGGCAAAACTTCCGTCCAAGCCAAAACCAATGCTTCGTCGGTCGCCACGTAATAGCCGAGAACAGCGCGACGGGTCGGAGTATCTTTCAAGGCGCTGAAAAAAGTTACCTCGCCTTCTTTTCCGCCGACTTCGTAAATCCAGCCTTTTGCCTGCAAATTGGTTTGCACTTGCCGTATTAAATTTGCGGCGCTCGCTTTTTTATAACCGCCGCCCGTCCAGGCGAGAACTTCCGCGTCGCCCTGAATGATCTTTCCTTCGCCTGCTTCGACGAGTTTATCAAGTCCTTGATTTATTTCCGCCGGAACGCTCGAAGGCAAAACGCGCAATGTGCCTGCGGGCAATTTCACCTCGGTAATCGCCGAATTTGCCGCCGGCTCGGTTTCTTCCTGCGCCGGAACTATCGTAAAAATTGATAAAATAATAGCCGTTAATAATAAAAATTTTCTCATCCTCAATCTCTCCAAATTAAATTCCTTTGCCGGAGCAATCTCCGGCTCTAGTTTCTAACGCGCAAAGTTTTTAAAAATAGGTTCAACGCCGAGAGCGTGAGATATATTTCTTGTCATTCAGCCCCGCAGGATTAAAAAACAATAAGCAGATAAACAAAAAGAGTGAGCCGTTTGACTCACTCTTTTTTATTTTTGGATTTGCTTAAAACCTTAGACTTTTTTCTGTTGTTAGATTTTATTTATTTAATTTCTTCAGGCTGCCTTCGCCGCTGATTTTGCGCGTATTAATTCGCGCCGCTTGTTCGGCTTTTTCAAACGCCCGCATAAAATTCTCGCCCAGAACTTTGCGAATGTCGGTTTCCGAATAACCGCGCCGCAGCATTTCATAAGTTACCAGCGCGAGGTCTTCCGCACCGTTCATTCCGGCAGGCAGAAACGGGACGCCGTCGTAGTCCGAGCCGATGCCGACGATTTCAATTCCGGCGACTCGTTTGATGTGATCAATGTGGTCAACAATGCGTTTGTAATCGGCGACGTAAATCGGATTTTCGGCGAAAAGTTTGCGCTCGGCTTCGTTATAGGCTTGCGTGTCGTCTTTGTGTTGTTCGCGCAGCGCGTCGAGCTGCGGTTTTAATCGCGCGGCGCGTTCGTTTTCTTCCCGATTAGTTCTTTCATCGAGAAAAGACGGGTAAAAAACAATCATAATCACGCCGCCGTTTTTCGCAACCCGCTTCAAAACATCGTCGGGTACATTTCGCGTGTGATTGTTTACGCCGCGCGCGCCCGAATGCGAAGCGATAATCGGCGCGGTTGTGATGTCGAGAACGTCGTGCATAACTTTGTCCGAAACGTGCGAAATATCAACGAGCATTCCGAGCCGGTTCATTTCGCGCACGACTTCCCTGCCGAAATCGGTCAATCCGTTATGCTTGTGTTGCGCGGGCGCGTGAGCGTCAGCCCAATCGTGCGTGACGTTATGCGTCAAGGTCATATAACGAATGCCTAAACGATAAAAGTTTCTCAGCGCGTAAAGCGAATTCTCAATCGCGTAGCCGCCTTCGATGCCCATCAGACCGCAGATTTTATTTTGCTTTTTCGCCTGCCGGATTTGCGCCGCCGTCGTGCAGAATGATAATTGGTTCGAATGCTTTTCGACTTCGCGCATCGTCGCGTCAATCAAATCCATCGCCCGCCGCATCGCGCCGCCGGTTTTTAAAGTATTTCCCGAAACGTAAATCGAGAAAAATTCGCCCGTTATGCCGCTTTGCTTTAAACGGTTCAAATCCGTGTGAAAGGGGTCGCCATCTTTGTGAAATTTCCCGATAGAATTTGTGCTGAGGTCGAAATCCTCATCAACCATCGGGCTTGTAATGTCATTATGCCCGTCAATGATAATCGCTCTCTTGTGAATGCTCAAAGCCTGCTGCCAAAGTTTTGGATCGGCATCCTTCGGCATAGTTTGTGCCGCAGATTGAGCGACAAAAGACAAAAGGACAAAAAGCAAAGATGTTAATTTTTTCATAAATTCGGAACCGGGAAGAGAAACTATTTTGAATTCACAGATTAACATAGATGAATACAGATGAAAATAAAAGACGTTGGAGTTCAATGGCGATTTTATTTCTTTGATTTATTTTTCCGGTTAATAGGGGCAGACGAAATTAATTTCCTGCACATTATTGCTTTGAATAAAATCCTTACTAAAAGCTAAGCTGAAAAGCCTCCGTTTGGAGTTTTTCGGTTAAAAAATCAAAAAAAATCGAAAAATTTCAGAAAAAATAAAAATAGGTGTAATTTAACGCCTGTTTTTTTGCATATAGATATAGAAGTAGAAATTTGCTAAAAAAATCAAATTTGAGAGATTAGAGCGTAATTAAACGAAAATAGATTTTGTTTCGGCAAAATAAGTTAATTATTGAAAATAGGAAAATTTTATTGACTTTTCTTAAAAGTTTCTTATATCCTACGTGGGAGCAATTCACAATTTATTGCCCGTGTTGCACTTAATAGCGGTTGTTTAGCCTTCCCATAGACCGAACAATCTTTCTGTCAATTTTTTAACCCGCTCTCCCAAGAGCAGAAAGGAGAAAATCATAT
>DATHTS010000160.1:0-4460 GCA_035462935.1 Pyrinomonadaceae bacterium | reverse complement strand
CGAATTATTCGTCCCCTTCAGGGACGGTCTGCTGATTTTGCGGTTCGTCGGGTTTGCACCCGACGCTATTAAATTAGTCGGCTTCGCCGACCAAAAGCCTTATGTCAACAGAACCTAAGATTTTAATTATTTGAAGGCTGTGCAAATAAAAATTGTTTGTTTTCAGCAGGCAGCTGAAGAGTAGGGGCAAAGCCACATTTCCCGACTTGTTAATTGGACTAACTTGAGCAATAAACTTTAACCGGCATTCAAGAAAAAGAGAAAAAGAGCAGCCGAATAAATTTGCGGTCGGGCTCTGCCCCCGCTTTCTAATTTGCACAGCCTTCATTTATTTGAAGATTCGATTTCTCAAAGCCTTGGCGACGGCTTCGGATTTTGAATGAACCTGGAGCTTTTCATAAACGCGCTTGAGGTGAAACGAAACCGTGTTGACCGAAACGCCGATCTCCAAGGCGGCGGTTTTTTTTGTATGCCCGTCAACCATCATTTTTAAGAGGCGTTCTTCGTGCGGGGTGAGATCGTAATCAACCCGTTCGGGCGGGCGAAAATCTCGAAATAAGGTGATGACTTTCCTGGCGATCTCCGGCGACATCGGCGCACCGCCTTCGACGGCTTCCTTGATGCTTTCGATAATCTGCGAAGGCGGAGTCTTTTTCAAAAGATAACCGACCGCGCCGCTGCAAAGCGCGTCGAAAATACGCTCGTTGTCGTCATAAACCGAGAGCATCAAAATGATCATTTCGGGATAACGCTCCTTTAAAATCCCGACTCCTTCGATGCCGTCCATTCCGGGTAAGCCGATGTCCGAGAGAACCACGTCGGGCGCCTCGCGGCTGATCGAGCGCAAAGCCTCTTCCATCGAGCCGAACTTGCCGACGCAGCGAAAGCCTTCGGTAAAATTTATCAGCGTTCCCAAACCTTCGCGGATTTCGCGGCGGTCTTCGATAATCGCAACTTTTATCGGGTTCAGTGTTTCGGTTTCCATTTTCGTCGTCGGCATTAAATCCAGCATTGTAAAATTCCTCCGCTTATTAAAGGAATCTTACGCCCGGAAAAAGAATTTCACACTACATCTTCGTGTAGTGAAAAGCGGCGGGCTTAAAATATTTTTTTCACGCTTTTTTGATTTTGTGAAATCTTACCATAAAATCCGACTTTTATTTTAAAATTAATAATCTGAAACGTTAAAAAAACGGCAGGCGGCTTTTTTCGTGGAGGGGAATTTTTATCGAAATATTCGTGCCGCGCCCCGGCTGCGAGGCGATTATAAATTCCCCGTTTAAGCTCGCAGCTCGGCGTTTTATATTCGGCAAACCGTTTCCGCCGTAGCCGTCCGCCGTTCCGTCAAGTTTCTCCGCCGCGTCGAACCCGCGCCCGTTGTCTTTGATTTCGATATAAAGAGATTCGTTTTCAAGCCGGATGGAGATTTCCGCTTCGGTCGCCGCCGAGTGTTTCGCCAGGTTATTAACGCATTCCTTAAAAATTAAATAAATCTCCCGGCGTAAATCCGCGCCCAACGCCGCGTCCTTTAGCTTCTCCGGCAGGTGGAAACGAAAAGCGATATTTTTCGCTTCCAGAATGTCTCCGGAAAATTGCCGCATTCGCCGGATCATATCCGAGAGATGATCCTTCTGCGGATTGATCGCCCAGACAATATCCGCCATCGAATCAACCATTTCGCGGGAAGTGCCGGCAATCAAATTCAGAGGCTCGCTTGCGCCCTCGGCATTGATCTTTTGGCGAACGACTTCGGAAAGAATCGCAATTTGAGAAAGCGACGAGCCGATATCATCGTGCAGATCGGTGGCGATTCGGGTGCGGACTCGTTCGAGCTCAATAAGACGTTTCAGACGATAACGATAAAGAAGATAAATTACGGCGGAAACGATTAACGCGGCTGAGAGCAGAAACCACCAGCGCTGCCAGACCGGGCGGGCTATGGAAAACGAGACGCGCGCCGGAATTTCACTCGCCGCGCCTTCCGAGTTGACGGCGCGAACCTCGAAATTATAACTGCCCGGCGCGAGATTCAAATTTACTGTTCTCTGCGCCGAAGGCTCGCTCCAATCCGCGCCCGCGAATTTGTATTGGTAAGATAAAGTTTCTCCGGTCGAAAAACCGAGCGCGAAAAATTCGATTTGAATCTGCCGCTGTTCGGGATTCAATTCGAGATTTCCGACCGAAGTTTCTCCAAGTTCCGACAGTTTTTCTACACGCTCGCCGTTGACCAGCAAATCGGCGATAAAAATCGGCGGCGGCGAGCTTCTTTCTTCGGCGGCGGGAGTAAGCCTTGCGAGAATGAATTTCTGCCGGAACCATAAATTGCCGAGCGCGTCGCGCCCGCAGTTTTGAACCGCGCTGTAGGGCAGACCGTCGGCTTGCGAATAGAGCTTAATGCGTCCCGTATTCGGCTCGATGCGGCTGATACCGCGTCCTGTCCCGATATAAATTCGCCCGAAATTGTCTTCGGTCAGACAAGTCGCGCGATTGCTTGAAAGCCCTTGAGCGACGGTTATGTTGACAAAACGCGGCTCATCATCGGTCGGATTGTCAATGCGAACGATACCGCTGTTGCCGGTCGCAATCCAGACGCGCCCCTCGCGGTCGGTGTATGCAGCATTAACAAATCCGCTCGGAAAGCCTTCCTGAACGGAATAATAATGAAATCTTCCGTTCCGAAAACGCGCCGCGCCGCCCCCGTAAAAACCGAGCCAGACGTTTCCCGCTCGATCTTCGGCAAAAGCTGTTACATTACTTGTGTGCGGCAGACCCTCGGCTTTTCCGAAACGGCGGATTTTGTCAGTCGCGCGTTCCCAAAGGTGAAGATAGGAATCCTCGTCGCCGATTTTTCCGAAAACGTAAATCCAGACGTTGCCGCGAGAATCTTCCCACATCCGAAAAACTTCGTCGGTATAAAGCCCGTCCCCGGTTTTATAAATTTTTTTCGGCTTGACGCGCGCTAAATCTTCAAACTTTTCGACCGCAGGATAACGCCGGACGCCCTGAAAAGTAGCGATCCACCAATCCCCGTCAAAGCGCGAGCGAAAATCAATCTGATTCCAGCCCCAGCCGCGACCGGTCATTCCGAAAGGCTTGACCGAAGTAAATTTCACGCCGTCAAAACGCAGCATTTCATTAACGCCCGACACAGCGAAAACTTCCTCGCCGCCGCCGCCAAAAACGGCGTTGATTTCCGCCGCCGGAACTCCTTCGCTCTCGCCGTAAATCACAAAACCGCGGCTCGCCAGCTTTAACGCGCCGAGCGTGTTCGTTCCGAGCCAGCCGTTGCCCCCGCCGTCCTCACCGAGCGAAACGCCGTCAACCGACGAAACTATCGTTCGGAAATCCGGCTCGCCTTTTTGAGCATGTGGCTGAAATTCGCATAAATCATTGGGCGTCACGGCTAAAATTCGCCCGTCGCTTGTTTCCATCAGATAATTTATCCAGCCTTCAGCCGCCAAGCCGTTTTTTTTCGTAAAATTTTGCGCCGGAACCGGTTGATCTTCGCCTTCGGGAAAAACATAAAGATTTATCCCGTAATTTGACCCGCTTCCGCTTCCCACCCAAATTCTTCCGCCGCGGTCTTCGAGAAGACTCTGCACGCCGGCTTTAAAAATAAGCGAAATTTTGCCGCTCGAAGGCTCAAAACGAAAAAGACCGTTCGGCATTCCGAGCCATAACGCGCCGCGGCGGTCTTCCAAAATCGTTATAAATTCGAGCAATCGCAAATGGCTCTGCCAAAGCTCGTGTTCGATTCTTGTAAAATGCCATTCGCCGTTTTCCGTTGAAAGCCGGTAAAAACCGTCCATTGTCGCCGCCCAGATTTCTCCCGCGCGGTTTTTGTGCAAGTCTCGGATAATCGCTGATTTTCCGTCCGATTTCACGTCAGACGGGCGAAACGCGCGGAACATCGGCGCGGCGCCGGTTTGGGCGTTTATCGAGCCGTTCGGGTCGAAAACCGTCATTCCGTCCGAGGTTGCGATGAGATAGATTTCGTTTTCCAGTTCCAGCAAATCATTAATATTCCGGTGAGGCAAGCCGTCAGCCTGCGTGTAGTTTTTAAACTCGTAACCGTCAAACCGCGACAAGCCTTCCGAGGTGCAAAACCACAAAAAACCGCGCGAATCCCGGATGATTCTATTGACGCGGTCGTCAGCCAAACCGTCTGCGGTTGTAAAGGCTCGAAAAGGTAATTTGGCGGCTTCAATTTGAATCAGAAATAAAAACAGGAGAAAAAGCGCGGCGTTGGATAAGACAATAAAAAGATTTTTCGCAGGCGCTTTCATAACTGATGTATTTTGCTGCCAAAACACTTTAAATTTCAATAAAAAAAATGATGATCTAGTATCGCGCCTTCGGAAATATTGCCGCGATAAATTTAGCTGCCTCGATCCTGCGGCAAGTTGAGCCAATCAAGCCGAACTAAAATCGCATTCGATTCATCAATTCTCGAAAACGCG
>DATHTS010000159.1:0-2461 GCA_035462935.1 Pyrinomonadaceae bacterium | reverse complement strand
AGCGCCTGGACAACGCTCTCGGTATCCTTCTGCAAAGCGCCGGCGAGCATAATCGGAATAAAAGACAGCTCTTCGTCGGCGCGAATCAGGCGGCACATTTCGATACCGTCGCACACGGGCATCATCACGTCGCTGATTATCAAATCAGGCTTTTCTTTTCGCGCGATTTCGCAGCCTTCGCGTCCGTTATGGGCTTTTATCACGTCAAAACCGGCGTCCCTTAAAAGAATATCTATTATTTCCAGTTGGTCAGGTTCATCGTTGATTGCCAAAACCGTGTAATTATCCATAGCTTTATAGTCCTTAAGGCGATAAGAACTTACATTTTATGCGGAAAATATTCGGGAGAAATAGTTCTTTGATTAATGAATTTTCTTTAGATAGTTCGGAACAACAATATTTCGATTGAAGCATTGCCCACTTCGTTAAATGAAAATTGAGCATTTCAATACTAATTCTTTCCGGTATTTAATTCAATGCTTTTTTCTCTTTTCCATCCGCTTTTTCTCCACAGCTCAACGCCGGATAATCCCCGCATAAGCATAGTAATGACCGGCGCAAACTCGCTTTTATCAACGCTTCGAAAACCGACGACGCTTCGACGCAGTTATAGCTCTCCGAAAGCAATCGGCGAACACTTTTCGGACAACCCGGTCGTCATCCACGATTAGAATTCGCCCGTTGCTTTCATCCCAAAGCGAAGCAAAATCTATTGACGGAGCCGCGTCCGGTTGCGCAGTTAAAGTGGATAATTCAAATGACATAGCATTTAATTTTATGAGAATAGCGAATAAAACGATTGGCGATTAAAAGCGGACTATGGCAGTCACGAAACCAACTTATCAATGGCAAAAGCCGTGCCTTCGCCTGTTTTTTGTATGCGATTCAAAATAAATGGATTAGCGAGAAAAAGCTTTTGCCTTTTAAGACCAAAGGAATTCGACTGAGGCAAATGTCTATTCCTTTTTGCCCCGGAGTGCGACATTTCTCCAGACAGGTGATTTTGAGCGGAAGAAAATTTGAATAATGACAGCTAGGGATAAGAGTCACTGAAAAATAAAGAGTTAATTTATAGCCACGAAATCTTTGCGCTCTTTGCGCTCTTACTTTGCGTGCTTTGCGGTTAATCTTCTTTATTTTTCGACGCAAAGAAGCGCAAAGATTTTCGCTAAGAGCGCAAAGATTTGATTTTATCAGCTTTTCTTTTTTTTATCCCAAACTTACGTTGAATAGCCTGTAAATCCTGTTTTAATTTCCCTTTAATAGTGAGGCATTCAATTTTTAACCTTTTCGTAAATCAATCTTAAACCTTCAAGCATTAAATTCTCGTCAACCGTTTCAATCAACTCCGAGCTTTCAGCAATCAGCGGAGCAAGCCCGCCGGTTGCGATTATCCGCGTATCTTTGCCCAACTCGGCAAGCATTCGCCTTAAAATTCCGTCAACCAAACCCGCGTAGCCGTAGTAAAGCCCGGATTGAATCGAGCCGACGGTTGAATCGCCAATAAATTTCTCCGGTTTTTTTATCTCGACGCGGGGAAGTTTGGCTGTTCGCATAGAAAGAGCGTCGGATAAAACCGCGATTCCGGGCGCGATAATTCCGCCGAGGTATTCGCCGTTTTCGTTTATCGCGTCAAAAGTCGTCGCCGTTCCGAAATCAACGACGATGCAAGGTGTTCCGTATTTTTTCATTGCCGCGACCGCGTCAACAATCCTGTCAGCGCCGACATCCGAAGGCGGATTATAGAGAATCTTTAATCCCAAATCCAGCTTGCCGTCTACAAAAATCGCCGAATGCCCGAAATATTTTTCCGACATTTTTTGAAAAGAGGAATTGAGCGGCGGGACAACTGAGGCAATAATTACGGCGGATACTTTTTGAAAATCAATACCACCGAGTGCGAACATCTGCCGCGCTAAAACGCCTGTTTCATCGGCAGTCCGGTCGCGGATGGTTGCCAATCGCCAGTTTGCGATGAGTTTTTCGCCTTCAAAAACGCCGAGCGATGTGTTTGTATTGCCGATGTCAATTGCTAAAAGCATAGCTGCCGGATGAAAAAACAAAAAAGTTCAGAGTCCAAACTTTAGTTGCGGTTTTGATAAACCGCCGTGCTAAAGCGCGGACTCTGAACTCTCATTTTTTTAGATGATATTGAATTAATTATCCAACCAAAGGCTCGCCGTCATAAACCAACTGCCAGCCGTTCTGCCTGCTGGTTCGAAGGCTTTTCGTGAACCATTCGAGGGCTTTGTCCGCATCGTCGTAAAGCTGAACGGACGGGCGCGACTCGCGCGGGTCAACGCGGCAAATCGCCGCGCCTTCGTTTGAGGTTTTCAAACACAGCAAGCCGATCATGCTGTTTTTCGACAAGATAACCGTTCGCGTTTCGAGCAGCTCGAATTCTTCGAAATCCAGATCATCTCCAAAACCGAGATCGTCTCCTTCCTCAAATCCTAAATCA
>DATHTS010000158.1:0-8480 GCA_035462935.1 Pyrinomonadaceae bacterium | reverse complement strand
CTGAATCTGCTTGACGGCGACAAAGTTTTTGCCGGTAAAACGGATGTCTTCCGCCCGAAAAACCGCGCCGAATCCTCCGCTGCCGATTTGTTCGCGGATTATATAACGCCCGTCGAGAGTTTTGCCGTTTGTAAGCATATTTGTTAAGGAATATTCGCCAACATTTGAAAAGGCACAATCAGCGGTTCGCCTTCCCGAATTTTGACGCGGTAAATCGTCTGCGGAAGCGGTTCGTCTTGCGTTAACGCACGGCTGTTTACCGCCTCGGCTTCAATTTTTGTAACGGCAATGCCTTCGCCGTCTTCGGCGTCAAAAACATCAACTTCCGCGCCCCAATCGTCCAGCCATTTTTCCACCGTTTCCCGCGTAACGGGCTGCGCCCGCATCCCGATTTCAATAGGCAATTTAACCGGAGAAATTACTACCAGCAATTCTTCGCCCGCGTAATCCTCGCGCTTCGGTTTGACGGTAAAATATGGAACGGAATCGGTTGAAGCCGGAATGTCAATCAGGCTTCCCGCCACGACCCGATTATCGCCGCCGCGAGTTCGCAAAGTCGGGAAAATAATGTTGGCTTCGCCGCTTGTTCCGTCGCCGTAAAATTCACGATTGACGATATAAAGAAAACCTGAGCGCGAGGCTTCAATCGTAAAGCGCACGCGATCTCCTTTCGTAAATCTTGTGGTCGAATTTACTCTTTCAGCCGTCCAGTTTTCCACCCGTTCGCCTAACCTAACCGGGAAATCCGGCGCGTCATCTTCGTCCGCCGCTTTCGGTCGCAAACGCCAGAAAGTTACGCCGAGTTCTTCAATTTTGAGCGTTTTTTGATTGGAGGATTTTCCGGTATTTGTTCCGCTTTTCCCATTCGATTTGGCATTTTGCAAGTTGGTCGCATTTCTCGGCGGAACTTTTTTCACCCGATTGTATCGGCGTTTCGAGTTGGTGATAACCGCGATTTTTTTTCTCGCAGCGGGAGTTGAAGGCGGACGGCTCGTTTTGTCCGGCGCTTTATTGCCGGTTTTCGAGCGTTGGGATTTGAAATCGAGCGAGGTTATCGAACGGGTATCCGTCTGATCATCCTGCGCCTGAACCGCGCCGCCGAAAATCAGCAGCGAGGCTGCCGAAAATAAGAGATAGAAAACTATTTTTTTTATTCGCATAATCAATTATTTTGTCGCCGTAAAAGCCAGCGTCAGATTTACGTTCGAGCCGGGCAGAGCGAGCGGATTCTGTCGAAAATTCGTTTCCTTTTGCACGTTCGCGCGGGTGAATTGAAAAATTTCGCCCGCCGTAATCAGCTTATCGCCGTTCAGATCGGCTTTGCCTTTCATTCCTTCCAGCAGCGCCCACGTGAAAACGCCGTGATTGCTCCATTTTGAAGATTCCTGCGAGACTTCGTTGACATCCGAGGAAGTCAAAACGGCGCGCCCGGTTTGTTTGAAAAGCTCGTTGGTCAGGTAAAAATTCGAGATGTTGTTTTCGTCGCCTTCCTGCACCAAATCCCTGCCCGAAACAATCGTTTTCGTTTTTTGATTGACGCCCGCGCTGTGGCAGGTGTCAATCAGGACGATTACGCGCTGCGCGGAAATCCGGGTGTCGAGCGTTTGCTTAAGCTCGCTCATCGGAAAAGCCGTGTTCGGCATATCCACGACTTTTGAATCCGTCAGCAGAAAATACAAATTTTGCGAAGCGAGCGGGTCAGGCGCGCCGTGTCCGGCTATAAAAATAAAGACCAAATCCGTTGATTTGGCGCGTTTGGCAATGTCGCCCAAAGCCGAACGGACAGCCATCAGCGAAGCATCCTGATTAGTCAGAAGTTTAATGTCAGCCGATGAAAAGCCGCCGCCCGCGGGCGTTTTCAGAAAATTCGCCATCGCAATCGCGTCGTCGTCGGCAAAATTCAGATTTTTTAGTCCGGCGTCGGTAAATTTGTAATCCGAAACGCCGATTATCAAAGCGAATTTTTTGCCCATAAATCTTTCCGCCTTTCCTCCAGCCCATTCAGGGTTATCCACGACTGCTTTTTTATCGCCCAAAACCAAAACGTAGGAGGCGTAAAACTCACGCTCTTTTCTGTCGGTTGCGCGGATTTCGATGATGTTTTTCCCGTTTATCAGTTCGTATCCGCCCAGGCGATTTTCTCGCTTTTCGCAGCTGACGACCTTTCCTTGCGCGTCCCGGGTTTTTGAACAGCCGCGATTGATGCCATTACCGTTAAGCGTAACAATGATTTTCCCGTAATCAATATCGGCGGCAAACGGTTCGAGAACGCGAAATCTTAGGGAAGGAACATCTTTTATCGGCAAACGGATTACCGGCGTCAAATAGCGCGTAGCGGAAATTTCCGGCATTTCCAGAACAAACGGCGCGCGCGATGTGACATTTGTCTGCCCCGAAACAAAATTGATTAAAAAAACCAGAACGAGAAGTGAAATTCTATAAATTTTGGACGGCATAGTTTTTTAAAAAGTAAGTTTTCATTTATTGAGAAAAGGCTAAATGAAGCTTGAACTTAAATGAATTAACAAATTAAGTTCAAGCGTTCCGCAGTCCAAACTTCAGTTCGCCGGAACCGCGGCGCTTCGCACGCTAAAGCGTGCACTTTAAGAAGCTGTTTGAAAACTCTTAAAGGTCTCCGAAGGAGACAAATTTAATAGCGTCGGGAGAATCCCGACGAATATTGCCAAAAAATGTTCCGACGCTGTAAGCGTCGAATAAATTAGAGTTTGTTTGTCCCTTTCAGGGACGGTTTATCTGGTTGTAAATCACGTCGGGATTCTCCCGACGCTATTAAATCAGTCGCTTTCAGCGACAAAATCTGAGTTTTCAAACAGTTTCTAAACAATTGAAAAATCGTTTCTAAAAACTTAACAAATCTGTATTTCTCCGCGAAAACAAAAGTTTTTTTCAAATGTTCTCGCGGAGAAAACCCAACCGAAAATAAACATTATGGTTTTTTTCGGGTAGTTGTCGGCTGATTTGTAACGGTCGCCGGAGGATTCGCAGAAGGAATCGCCGGAGTATTTACCGCAACATTTTTGACATTCGCCACCGGAACCGCGTTCCAGTTGGTTTCGCCGGCTTCCTGCATAAAATCGTAGATTATGCTCATATTCGGCGGCAAAGACCCGCCGTTCACCTGTTGATATAAGCCGACGTATTGCTTTAAATCGTTGGTGATTTCCGCAATGTTGTTGGTCGTGCGCCCGCTCATTTTCGTCAGGGCGTAATAAAGCCGCGCCTGTGGATTCGCGCCGCGACGGTCGAGTTGAATAGCTTTGTCAAACATTACCAGCGCCTGCTCTTTTTCACCCGGCTTTCGCGCCGTTTGCTTTAAGACCTTGCCGTAATAAAAATAACCGAGCGCGTCGTCCGAGCGAATTGCCAGCGATTGACTCAGATTGCGAGCCGACAATTTATACATATCGTAATAAAAAGCGACGATGCCGTTGTCGCGTTTGAGAATCGCCATAATGTTTTCAAACTCGCCGTCGCCTGCCTGGATGTCGCCGTTTTGGACTTTCAGCTTCACATCATCAGCCATTTTTTCCTGATTTCTTTTCATCCGGTCAATCGTAACGTTGGCGTTGCGATCAAGCGAGAGGGACTTTCCGTTTAGATTGGTCGCGCCGAAAGTAGTTTTGGCGAGCAGCGAGCTGTCCACGGTGTTTATCCAGCCGTTGATGTATTTGCGGCGTTCTTCAGTGCGCTGCCGGTCGGCAAAACGGTCGAGTTCAAGACGCGGGTCTTCCAAAGCGGTAACTTTCAAAGTTTCGTAGAAAACCTGAGTTTCACGAACATCGTAATTGCGGTGGAGCATATATTCCATTCCCAATCTGTCCGCTTCATCTTCCTGCGCCAGCGACCATTCAAACGCCTTCCGGTCAACCAGCTTGGCGACCGATTTCCCGATTGCCGCGCCGAACATCGCCATTCGGAACATATCCCCGCCCAGCAAACCGCCGGTTACGCCGCCGGCAATCGCCCCGAAAATGCTGCCGCGTCTTTCCTGAGCCTTGGTCGCTTCTTCAACCCATTTCGCCACCAAAACATCCTGTTTCCAATGGTCTCTTTCGATGTGCGAGATTTCGTGCGAGAGAATGTAGGCGAGCTGGGCTTCGTTATCTACCAGAGATAGAAGTCCGGTTGAGACGTAAACCGTTCCGGTTGAAAGAGAACGGGCGTCGGGCATCGGATTTACCGTGATTTTAAATCCGTAACGCTTATCGGAATTCACCGGCACGAGCGATTGACCGACGCGGTTGACGTAATCCTGCGCCATCAGATTGTCGTAAAGCGTATCGTTATTTTTCGGCAGTTTGTCGCCCGAATTGGTTGTTACCCAATCGTTGTTGTCGAGCGTGTTGAATTCAAAGGCGAGCTTCGCGTGTTCGCGCTGAAGTCGCCGATATTCGTAATCGACTTCTTCCTTAAACTCAGCTTCTTTTGTATATTTTTCCTGCGCTTTGTTGAGAGTTTCCTGATATTTCTGAACTTGTTTTTCAACTCTCTTTTCGTCTTTTTCGTTTTGTTTAGTCTCTTTTTTATCCTGCTTGCTCTTATCGTCTTTTTGCCCCAGAGCAAAGACCGGCAGCATTAAAGATAAAAACACTATTCCTGCAAGGATACGCGCCGTAGCCTTAAATTTATTAGCTTTCATAACTTCGGACTCCTTCTGTTTAATGTGAATTATTTACGTAAAATCTCAACACACAAAAAGTATGATGACGTGAAATGAATTGTATAAATTTTACCCTTGCTCGTTCCGAACGTATGAATGCTGTAACTGAATGTTATATGTTTTTACTACTTTCTCAAGATTATTACAAGTGTAATTTGTAAGAATCCTTTTCAGCGGTTTAAGCATCGAAAGAAGGCAAACAAAATCCTTAAATTACGGATAAAACTTGCTTTTTACGGGCAATAGCTGCTTATAATGAAAGTTTGAAATTTCCCGGCGCGGATTCGCCGGGGAAAACGTTTTGGAATGAATAAAAAAATAATCGAAAGCTACAAAAATAAACTCGCGCAAGAAGAAGGCTACACGGTCAAACACGGCGCGGCGCTTCGGATTGCGCTTTGCTATCCGAACACTCACGCTATCGGGATGGCGAATCTCGGGCTTCACACGATGTGTGAGCTTTTCAACAAAATACCGGATGTTTCCTGCGAGAGAGTTTTTCTGCCGGATGATTTTGAGCTGAGAGAATACGAAAAATCGCGCACGCCGCTTCTTTCTTTGGAAACGCAAACCCCGGTTAAGAATTTTGATGTCGTCGCTTTTTCGATTTCGTTTGAAACCGATTATCTGAATATGGCGCGGATGCTGCAAATGTCGCAGATTCCCGTTTGGGCAAAGGATAGAAATCATTTTCACCCGCTGGTTGTAATGGGCGGCGCCGCTTCGTTTTTAAATCCCGAACCGATTGCCGATTTTACCGATGTTATAGCTGTCGGCGAAGGCGAAATTCTGGCTTTCCAGCTTGTTGACGCCATTTTTGAACACGGAAACAAAGAAGATATTTTATTAAACTTAGCAAAAATCGGGCGCGGATTTTATATTCCGTCGCTTTACGATGTGATTTACAACGACGACGGGACGGTTTTCGATTATGTTCCAAAGGAAGCAAGCGTTCCGAAAAAAGTCGGTCGCGCTCTTTCCGCCAATAACCCGAAGGAAGGAACTTTAAGACGTGCGATAAAACGCGGCGAAACCGAGTTAGCCGATTTTCTCTTGAATCAAGATATTTTTTGCCCTTCGACCGCCGTTTGGTCGCCGAAAGCCGAAATGGGCGAGCGCCTTTTAGTCGAAATTTCGCGCGGCTGCTCGCAAGGCTGTCGTTTTTGCTGGGCTGGCTATAATTATTACCCGCCGCGCGTCGTTCCGGCGAAAGATATTCTGGCAAAAGCGCGTGAATGGCGCGAAAAAACGAATAAAATCGGCTTGGTTTCCACCGCCGTTTGCGATCATCCTGAAATTTCGACGATTTTAAGCGAACTTCGCGCAATGGATTATCGAATCTCGGTTTCTTCTCTTAGATTAGACCAGATTTCTGAAGAATTGCTCGACGCTTTGGTTGAATCGAAAGACCAGCAAATCGCAGTCGCGCCGGAAACAGGCTCTGATCGTTTGCGCCGGGTCATCAACAAAAATCTGACAAATGACGAAATTGTTGATATTTGCGGCGCGGTTTTCGACAGAGGAATGCTGACCGTCAAACTTTATCTGATGGTCGGTTTACCGACGGAAACTTACGAAGATTTGGAAGAAATGATTGTTCTGGTCGAGAGAATCAAAGACCGGATGCTTGAAGCGGGCAAGAAATTCGGTTTTGCCGGAAAAATTATTCCCTCTTTGAACGGCTTTGTGCCAAAACCGAACACGCCTTTGCAATGGGATTCGATTTGTGATGAAAAGGAATTGAAAAATCGTCTGAAATGGGTTTGTAAAAAATTGTCCAAAATTCCGAATGTCGAAGTCCGCTATATGTCAGCCCGCATCGCTCACGAGCAAGCATTATTTTCTTCGGGCGACCGCACCATTTCCAAAGTTATCGAATCGGCGGCGCGTATGAAAGGAAATATCAACGAGGCTTTGCGCGAAACCGGGATTGACGCGAGCTTTCACACCAGTCGAGATCGTGATTACGGCGAATTTCTCCCCTGGTCAATCGTAGATTCCGGCTTGTCGTTTGAATTTCTCAAAAAAGAACATGAAAAAGCGCACGAAGCGCTTTCTTCAAAACCGTGTCCGGCGGTTGAAAAATGCACCACGTGCGGCGTTTGCCCGACGACTTGGCTTGCGAATGCGCCGAACGGTTTAGTGCAGTTACAGAGTTTGAGAAATCCTAAAAACCTGGCTGTTGCAGTTTAATATTCAATCGGCGGGTCGCTTACACTTGCCGGTTGTCCTTTCTTATCAGCTCCTCGAATTACTCCCGTTTGGTCTACATAAAAAGAGCGATGTCCGCTGACTCCGTATTGCTGAGGCACTGAAACTATATGGAAACTCGGAGGATTAGCAGCAGTTTTGTCTTCCTTTGTAATTGTTAGATTATATCCGCAACGGCTTCCTTCAGCAGTAAAGTAATCAATTACTCCTAAATCATATAAATTGGTTAAACTTCCAAAGTTTCCGTTTCCCATTGTGGCTTGATAGGTAAATTGCGCTCCTACCAACCCGCGCAATGATTCAATTGCTTCTCTTTCTTTCTCGTCGCAAATAATTATAAACGGGTCGGTGTTTACCGCATCCGCGCCTTTTTTGTCAGCGCCGCGAACGACGCCGGTTTTCGAGTCAATATAAAAAGAACGCCGACCGTTTCTCGGGTAACGGATCGGTGTCGCCGTGACACTATAAAATGAAGGATTTAAATTAGCCTCCGTTCCATCCAAAGTAAATTGATAGCCGTATTTTTCGCCTGTTGCGAGAGGTTGGTCAATAAAATCAACAAAAGCTAAACTTTGCAGGTCACGGGCAAATTTTCCATTTCCAACTGTTGCTTGATAGGTAATCTGAACACGGTGAATCCGTTGTAATGTCTTATATACTAAGGCTTCTTTTATTTGCGTTTGGCTGAAAATAGTGCTTGTCAAAAATAAACTTATTAAAAAGCCAAGTATCAGCCGTGGGAACTTCTGCTTTTCCATATTCTATTATTTAAATTAAACCGGTTGCTAGTTTTCCTTCAATAAAAATCCTGCCGGCGTGGCAGTGTGGTCAAATTGGTAGCTGTATTTGTAAATCCCGAAAGGCATCAGCTCAACCTCTTTTGAATAAGCGACCCGCGCCTGTATTACGTTTTTTACCATCTTTATGTCAACCGTCGCGTCGTCCGGTATCTGGTTTATCGTCATTGCGCCGCGCACGCGCATTTTGACCGCATCAAGCGGCGTCGCTCTGGTTGGCATTACTGCTCCTTTAACCACCGCAGTTTCCAATTCAGATTTAAAGTTTTCCGCTTGGTAGGCTACAGGAATATAGTTGTAACCGGCATTGCCGATTAAAAATATTATAGTCAAGACGATAAGGAACTTTATACCCGCACCGCCGCGCTCTTGTTTCCGATACGTATTTTCACTCATCTTTTTTACTCCAATGAGCAGTGTTTTATTTATGCAGAACTTTTTTAAGAGATGTCTTTAAGATTTTCGTGGGAATGTCTTTGTCTTGGAAGATTTTCGGCTTGCCGATTTTTTCCGGCAAAATCCATTGAAGAGAGTCGCCGATTGCTTTTTTATCAAAACGAAAGGCTTCGATAACCTCTTCAAAATTGATATTGCGAATCGCGGGAAGTTTTCCCGCCCGATTCACAACATCGTTTAACAATATTAATTCATCTTCATCAAAAATATCAAGTTCTTTTGCAAGTTCGGCGGCAAATAAAATTCCATAACCGACGGCTTCGCCGTGTTTGAAATATTTATAGTCGGTAACTTTTTCGAGTGCGTGAGCTAAAGTATGCCCGAAATTTAAGATT
>DATHTS010000157.1:0-9405 GCA_035462935.1 Pyrinomonadaceae bacterium | reverse complement strand
ATGTCTGGCTTCACGTTGACACGGCTTATGCGGGTTCGACGGCGATTGTCCCCGAATTTCAAAAATATTTCCGAGGCTGCGAACGCGCGGATTCTATTGTTACAAATCCGCATAAATGGCTGTTCACGCCATTTGATTTGTCGGTTTTGTATGTTAGGGATTTGGATTTGCTGAAAAAGACTTTCTCGCTCGTTCCCGAATATCTGAAAGTTACCGAAACCGTTACAAACCAAATGGATTACGGCATTCAGCTTGGGCGTCGGTTTCGTTCCCTGAAACTCTGGTTTGTAATGCGTTATTTCGGGCAGGAAGGCTTGCAGGCGCGAATCCGCGAGCATTGCCGTTTGGCGCGTCTTTTCGCTTCGTGGGTTGAAGAATCGGAAGATTTCGAGATGCTCGCACCCGTGCCGTTTGCGCTGGTTTGTTTTCGCGCTCATCCGAGAAATGTCGAAGATTTAGACGCTTTTAACGAGAAATTGATGAATGAAATCAATGCTTCCGGCGAGGCTTATCTTTCGCACACGAAATTAAATGGTAAATTTACCTTGCGGCTTTCGGTTGGAAGCATTCGGGTTGAAGAAAGGCATTTGGAAAAAGTTTGGGATATTCTAAATGATAGAAAAAGCAGTTTGAAAAATGAACTTCGTTAAAGAATCAATCATCAAAGCCTCGCCCGAAAAAGTTTTCGCTTTTCACCATTTGCCCGATGCTTTTGAACGCCTTGTTCCGCCTTGGGAAAAGGTTAAAGTTTTGCAAAAAGCCGATATTTCAAAAATCGGCTCGCGGACGATTTTGCAAACAAAGCTTTTCGGTTTGTTCCGTGTTCGCTGGATCGCCGAGCATACGAGATACGAGCCGCCGCGGATGTTTGAGGACGTGCAGATTTCAGGACCATTTAAAAGTTGGCGGCATCGCCACATTGTTTTGTCGCATGCGGAAGGTGCGATTTTGAGAGATGAAATCGAATTCGAGCCGCCCGGTTCGATTTTCGGAAAAGCCGTCGCGCCGTTGGTAATCCTGTCGAAAATTGAGAAAATGTTTGCCTATCGCCACGAAGTTACGCGAAAATGGTGCGAGGAAGGAGAATAAATGCTGACGCACATCGTTTGCTGGAAATATAAAAAGGAAACAACACCCGAACAGATAGAAACGCATCTAAGAAAATTGCGAAGCTTGCCCGATGTGATTCCGAATATCCTGAGCTTTAATGTCGGAAGAGATATTTTGCATCTCGAACGCTCGTTTGATACCGGCTTGGTGGCGATTTATCCAGACCGCGCGGCACTGGATTTTTACACCGAGCATCCCGATCACAGGGAAGTTGCCGCGATGGGCAAAAAGATTGCCGAAAGAGTTGTGTCGGTTGATTTTCTGAACGAATGAAACTTTGGAAAAAAATTCTTCTCGTTTTATTCTGTGTCTTGCTTCTGGCGCAGATTCCTTTTATTTACAATCGTTATCAATTCGGAAATCTTCACGATAAAATCAATCAACTGCAAAATCAAAAAGCCGGTTTGCCGAATCAAAATTACAATGATTACAAAGGCGTAATTCACGTCCACACATTTCTAGGCGGGCACAGCACGGGAACTTTTGAGGAATTGATTTTGGGCGCGAAAGCCAACAATCTGGATTTCGTCGTGATGACCGAGCATACATCGGAGGTTTTCGACACTGCGGCGGCGAGTTTGCAGGGCGTTCAGCAGGGAATTTTGTTTGTGAGCGGCAACGAACTGAACACGAACGACGGCAACCGCTTTTTGTTAATAAACAGTCTTCCCGACGCGCATTCTTTCAACAAACAAACGGCGGCGGAATTTTTGGAAAAGGCGCATTCGAACGGGAAGCTTGCTTTTGTAACTTATCCCGAAAAATTTAAATCCTGGGACGCCCATTTCGACGGAATCGAAGTTTTCAGCCTGCATACCAACGCCAAGCAGATGAATCCGGCGCTTTTCTTTTTCGACGCGCTGTGGTCGTATCGCGCTTATCCCGAATTGGTTCTGGCGAAATATTTCGCTCGCCCGGATGAGAATCTGAAAAAGTTTGATGAAATCGCGGTGCGGAGAAAGCTTACGCTTTTTGCCGGAAACGATTCGCATTCGAATATCGGTTTTCACGTCGGCGATGATGCGAATAATAAATTAATAAATTTTAAGTTCGATGATTACGAAACGGTTTTACATCTGGCGCGAACGCACGTTTTGCTTGAGAAAGATAAACAGTTGACGCAGGAAAATTTGCTCGACGCTTTAAAAAACGGTCACGCTTTTATCGGCTTCGATGTTTTGAGTGGCACTGAAGGCTTTTTGTTTTCGGCGGAGAACGACGCGGAGAGCAGAATAATGGGTGATGAAATCAGCCTGCAAACCGGCGTCAGATTAAAGGCGAATGCGCCGCAAAACGCGAGATTCGTAATTTTCAAAAATGGCGAAAAAGTTTTTGAATCGGAAGCGACGGCGGAAGCGATTTTTGAAGTGAAGGAAACGGGCGCATATCGCGTTGAAGTTTATCTCGACGCGCTCGGCAGTCCGTTTGATACGATGCCTTGGATAATTTCAAATCCGATTTATGTTAGGTGAGGAATTCACTTCATTATAATTTGAAGGAAGTACTTTTAAGGATTAAGAACCGCAGATGCACGCAGATAAACGCAGATAGAACCGTATAAACACAAAAAAGAAATTGGAGTTTTTTATAAAAATCTGTGTTCATCTGCGTGCATCTGCGGTTTCATTTTTAACTTCTTCGTATTTTCAGCTATGAAAACTTTCTCTAATTCAGGCAAGCCAACGAAATCTATATTCGCTACATCATAAACTTGCAATTACATTAAGCGGATTTTCAGTAAAGATAATGAAGAATTTTAAGCAAACTATATTTCGAGTATTAAGTTTAAGTTTGGCTGTTTTCCTGTTCTCATTTTTCGCGCAGGCGCAGCAGGTTCAGCGAGCGGGTTTCGACGTTAAAAACTACGTGATGGACGTGCAGCTTTCGCCAAACGAGAATAAGTTAAACGCGACCGTTGACGTTAGCTTTGTTCCGAAAGAAGATACGCGGAGCGTGACCTTCGAGCTTAACGGCTCGCTCAAAGTTGAAAACATCACGCGGGTTGATTCCGGTTCAGCTTCAACTACTACGCCTCAAGCCAAAAACGCTAAAACCACTCCAGTCGCAGCATCGGCAAGTCAAATAACTTTTATACAAGATCAGGTCGGCGTGAGCGATATTGGTCCAAGCGTAAAGATTGATTTGGGCGAGATGGTTAAAGCTGGAACGTCTGTAACTCTGCGCTTCAAATACGGCGGCGTTTTGGTTACGGCGCAGGGCGGACCGCTTTTGACCAAGCGGCTGGCGTATGTCGGAGGCAATTTAGGTTATTTGATGTATGCGGCGCGATGGTTTCCTTTCCACGATTACGCGGCTGATCAAGCCACTTCCGACATTTCCATTACAGTTCCGGGCGGATTACAAGTTGCAGGCTACAGCGATTTGCCGGTAACCAACGCGGGCGGGAAATATCGTTTTGTCCGCACCAAAGACAGCTTGGTCGGGAATTTTGCTTACGGTAAATTCATTAACAAAAACCTGCGTTTCGCAGATTACGAACTACAGTTTTACACTCGCGGCGCGAATGATCAGCTTGTAGCAAACTACGGCGAAGTTCTCGGTCGCGCTCTGCAGAATTACACCCAGCGCTTTGGCGCGCCGGATATGGGCAAGCGGCTGATTGTCGTGCAGATTGACGACGACAGCCTCGATTTTTATTCGACGCAGGGAATGATTTTTGTGGCTGACCGCTTTTTTGAACAAGCGCGGGCGGTAACCGAAGAACGCTTGCAGCGCGAAGTAGCATTTCAATGGTGGGGTTTGACGGTCGGTTTGAAATCTTTCGACGACGCGTGGCTTTCGCAAGGTTTGGCAGAATTCAGCGCGTTTTCTTTGCGTGAAACCCAGTTGACCGGCGCACAGCTTGATGCGCTCCGGCGCGAACTGCTTGAAAAGTCTCTGACCTTTGAGCAAACCGCTTCGCTGGCGCGTGTTCCGGCAACGCTCGACGACCAATCGGTTGCTTACCAATACCTGATGTATTCCAAAGGCGCGTTTGTCTTTAAGCTTCTGCGCGACACGCTCGGCGAGCAGAAATTCAACCAGCTTTTGCGGACTTTCCTGGAAAAATATCGCGGCAAAAACGCTTCGATTTACGATTTTGAAAAACTGGCAACGGAAGTCGCGGGGCAAAATATGCGTTACTTCTTTGCCCGCTGGGTCGAAGGAACCGGCGTTCCCGAATTTCAGGTTGATTATCAGATTATCCGCACGCGCGGCGGAAAATTCGTAACGCGCGGAACCGTGAGACAAAAATTCGATAATCTGCGCCTGCCGCTCGATTTACAGCTTCGCGCCGAAGGCGAGGGCGAACTGCAAAAGGTAACCGTTAATATCGAAGATTCGAGCGCGGATTTCAACATCGAATCGAACGGTAAACCGATTGCCGTCGTTATTGATCCGGGTTATAAAACGCTGAGAATTTCCGACGATTTGAAAATTTCCTCGATTGCCCGGCGCGGAATCGAGCAGTTCAAGGAAGGAAATTTCGCCGAGGCGCAGCAGCAGTTTGAAGCCGCGCTTAAGCTGGATCGTTCAAACGCTTGGATTTATTATCATCTCGGCTTGCTTTTCCTCGAACAGCGCAACTACGATTTGGCGATTGACAACTTTAAAGTAGTCGAAAACTTAGGCAAGCAAGGAGACGCGCGTCCGGCTTGGCTTTACGTCTGGGCAGCCGTTAAAATGGGTAATGCTTACGATGCCAAAGGCGACCGAACCCGCGCCGTTGCCGCTTACAAACGCGCGGAAAACCTGGGCGACAACTACGACAACGCGCAGGAAGCAATCAAGCGCTACCTCGCCACGCCGTATGATCCGCGCGAAAAACAAACGACGGCAATCAAATAAACTGAATTTTCTTTCCTCCTTTCTTCTGCGGTTTAGCTTTCTGGTTTGCCTATTCATCATTTTTGGCGGCGAAGCTAAACCGCAAATTATTTCCGGCACGATAACGGACGAGCAAAACGCGCCCGTTGTCGCTGCCGAAATTTCGCTTTTATCCCAAAACAAAACAATTTCGCGCCTGACGAGCGATGGGGAAGGAAAATTTTCGCTTGAAGGAAAAGGCGAACCAAATTTAATTCTGCGCGTTTCGGCGAAAGGATTCGCTCTTTTTGAAAGACAATTAAATAATTTAAATTCACCTTTAACAATCGTTTTATCGCCTGCGAATTTGCGCGAAGAAGTTACGGTTTCAATCACCAGAACGGAAACTCGCCTTGCCGAAACGCCCGCCAGCGTCGTCGTTTTAGATAGAGAAACTTTGGAAACGACAGCCGCGCAAACGCCCGACGAAATTTTGCGGCAAGTCGCCGGATTCGGACTCTTTCGCCGCTCCTCAAGCCGAACAACAAACCCGACCGCGCAAGGCGCGAATTTTCGCGGTCTGGCTGGAAGCGGCGCGAGCCGCGCGGCAGTTCTTTTCGATGGATTATCCCTAAATGATGCTTTCGGAGGTTGGACGTATTGGAGTCGTGTGCCGCGTGCCGCAGTTGAACAAATCGAAGTCTTGCGCGGCGGCGCAAGCGCGTTTTACGGTAATTCTGCTTTGAGCGGCGCAGTTAATTTCCTGACGTTAAAGCCCGAAGAAAACGCGCCGATTTTGCGTTTTGAAACTTCCGTTGGAACGCAAGCGACTTTTGACGGGAGTTTATTCGCGGCTTACGCAAAAAGCGGCTGGGGCTTTGATTTGGCGGCGGAAAGTTTTAAGACCGACGGCTACATTCCGATTGTTGAAACGGAGCGCGGCGCGGCGGATGCGGAAGCTGACAGCCGTCACAATAATATGTTTTTAACGGTCAACAGAAATTTCGGTGAAGCGGCGCGAATTTTCGCCCGCGGCAATTATTTCACCGAAAACCGCAACAACGGCACGCTTTTGCAATACAATCAAACGCGGTTTAGACAAGCGGCTTTCGGCGCGGATTTTACGAACGAAAAAATTGGCGCGTTTCAGCTTCGTTCATTCATCGAAACACAAGTTTACGACCAGACTTTTACAGCCGTCAGCGCCGACCGGAACACGGAAACGCTTTCCAGAATTCAGCGCGTTCCTTCGCAAGCGACGGGCGCGAGTCTTTTTTGGAATCAAAGCTTTTTCAATCACGCAGTTGCCGCGTCTTTCGAATTCCGACAGGTTCGCGGCTTCAGCAACGAAATCGGATTTTTCGGCGGACGCGCGACCTCGCTCAACGATTCCGGCGGGCGCGAGCGAACATTTTCCATTTTCGCGCAGGAAATTTGGCGCGTTTCGCCCAAACTAAACTTGAACTTCGGCGCTCGTTTCGATTCATGGAAAAATTTTGACGCGCTAAACCTGGCGAAAAGTATTGTAACCAATCACGCGGTAATTGTGAAATTTTCGGATCGAAACGAAAGCGCATTCAGCCCCCGCGTCGCCGCGCTTTACCGGATTAATCGCAATTTTTCGTTTCTCGCGTCTTACGCGAAATCCTTCCGCGCGCCGACTCTAAATGAACTTTACCGCGCCTTTCGCGTCGGAAACGTCGCTACCGGGGCAAACGAAAATTTACGCGCCGAACGCGCCGACACATTTGAAACCGGATTAAATTTCACGGGTTTCGCGCAAAAATTAAATTTTCGGGGAAATTTCTTTATAACCGAAGTGAAAAATCCAGTCGTCAGCGTAACTTTAACGACAACGCCTGGCTTAATAACGCGCCAGCGCCAAAACGTCGGCAAAACACGCGCCCGCGGCGTTGAATTCGACGCGGAATATGCGCCGCGCGGCGATTTGCGATTTTCCGCCAGCTATTTATTTGTTGATTCGCGCGTCACCGAATTTCCCGGCAATCCCGAATTAACCGGCAAATTCCTGCCGCAAATTCCGCGTCAGCAGTTCACTTTTCAAACTGCTTATCGCCCGCAGGAAAAACTTTCGCTCGGCTTTCAAGGGAGAATTTCCGCCGCGCAGTTTGAAGACGATTTAAACACCTTACGCCTTCATTCATATTTTACGCTCGATGCTTTTGCCGCGTATCGTCTGCCGAAAAACTTAGAGATTTTCGCGGCTGCCGAGAATGTCTTCAACAATCGCTACGACATCGGGCGCACGCCTGTTTTAACAGTTGCCGCGCCGCGTTTTGCGCGTGTCGGCTTGCGATTTAATTTACAAAACAAATAAACTTTGAATTTTAAGATAACCCAAGTTGCTAGTTATTAATTTCTGAAAGGATTTGCCCGCGAATCACGCGAAAGAACGCGAATAAATCGCTTTTTCTTCTATTATTCGTTTGATTCGCGCCAATTCGCGGACAAATCTTCCGCATTTTTCTGTAACTGGCAACTTGAGTTAAGATAAAGAATCTGCACGCGAAATACACGAAAGGCACGAAAAAGATTTTTATATTTTTTTTGATTTTCTTTTCGTATATTTCGCGTCTTTCGCGGGCAAAAATTTAATTATGAGCAATCACGAACCAAACAAAATCATTTTCTCGATGGTCAAGGTCAGCAAGTTTTACGACAAAAAACCTGTCCTTAAAGATATTTACCTTTCATTTTTCTACGGCGCGAAAATCGGCGTTCTTGGGCTTAACGGCGCGGGAAAATCTTCTTTGCTTCGCATTATTGCGGGCGTTGATAAGGATTTTAACGGCGAAGTCGTTTTCTCGCCCGGTTATTCGGTCGGGCTTTTGGAACAGGAGCCGAAACTGGATGAATCGAAAACCGTGCGCGAAACGGTTGAGGAAGCGGTGCAGGAAACGGTTGATTTACTTAAGGAGTTTGAAGAAATCAATATGAAATTCGCCGAGCCGATGGACGATGACGAGATGTCTAAGCTGCTCGAACGACAGGGGGAAGTTCAGGAAAGACTCGATGCGCTCGGTGCTTGGGATTTGGATTCTCGCTTGGAAATGGCGATGGACGCGCTGCGCTGCCCGCCGCCGGAAACGCCGGTTAAAAATTTGAGCGGCGGCGAAAAAAGGCGCGTCGCGCTGTGCCGTTTGCTTTTGCAAAAGCCTGACATTTTACTTTTGGACGAGCCGACAAACCATCTTGATGCGGAAACCGTCGCATGGCTCGAACAGCATTTGCAGAAATATGAGGGGACGATTATCGCCGTTACGCACGACCGTTATTTTCTCGATAATGTAGCGGGCTGGATTTTGGAGTTGGACAGAGGCGAGGGAATTCCGTGGAAGGGAAATTATTCGTCGTGGCTTGAGCAGAAACAAAATCGTCTGGCGAATGAGGAAAAAACTGAAGCCAAACGCCTGAAAACGCTTGAGCGCGAGCTGGAATGGATCAGGATGTCGCCGAAAGGTCGGCACGCGAAATCGAAAGCGCGGATTAACGATTATGAAAAAATGGTTTCCGAAGGCAGCGAACGACGCGCCGAAGATTTGGAAATCTTCATTCCGCCCGGCGAGCGTCTGGGTGATACGGTTATCGAAGCGCATGGCGTTTCAAAGGCTTACGGCGATAAATTGCTGTTTGAAAATCTCGATTTTTCACTGCCGCCCGGCGGTATTGTCGGCGTCATCGGTCCGAACGGCGCGGGCAAAACGACGCTGTTCCGTTTGATAACGGAACAGGAAACGCCTGATTCGGGAACTTTCAAAGTCGGCGAAACCGTCAAATTAGGTTATGTTGACCAATCGCGTGATTCTCTGGAAGCGAATAAATCCATCTGGGAAGAAATCTCCGGCGGCTTGGACGTTTTAAGCTTGGGCAAACGCGAAGTGCAATCCCGCGCTTATGTCGCCAGATTTAATTTTTCGGGTTCAGACCAACAAAAGCGCGTCGGTCAGCTTTCCGGCGGCGAGCGCAACCGCGTTCATCTGGCAAAAATGCTCAAATCGGGCGCGAATGTGATTCTTCTGGACGAGCCGACCAACGATTTAGACGTGAACACAATGCGCGCTTTGGAAGAAGCCTTAGAAAATTTTGCCGGATGCGCCGTCGTCATCAGTCACGACCGCTGGTTTTTGGATAGGATTGCAACGCATATTTTAGCGTTTGAAGGCGATTCAAAGGTTGAGTTTTTCGATGGAAACTACAGCGAATACGAAGAAGATAAACGCCGCCGCCTCGGACACGAAGCCGATCAGCCGCATCGGATTAAGTATCGAAGTTTGACGCGGGCTTAGTGAAAAATAAACTTCAAAAGGCAGCTTTAACGGAAGTATTTTGTCCCAGACTCTTTTTGCGTATCATCAAATAAATCCCTTATTTACAGGATTTATTTGATGATATTTACCAAATCCGAATCAATTTCTTTCTACAAACCTGTAGTCTTCCACTTCTAAAATAACAATAAATAACTTGCCG